>NZ_BAAAYN010000029.1 GCF_039536245.1 Cryptosporangium minutisporangium
GCTTGCTCACTCGGCTGTCCTCCCTCATCCGGCACCGCTCCTGGAGCCCCGCAAGTCTCCGATCCAGTTGGATCGCAGACTCGAACACCTCGGTACCGGAGTGAGGCGCCCTCAACTCGCCAGCCTCCGTCGCCGCACACCGACCCGGTAGGCCGGTTCTGCTGTTGACCTCATAACGTGCGCTTATGGGCTGGTCGTCCGTTGACCTGCCGCGACTACGCGCACTGGGCCTCCCACCTGGGAGTGACCTTCAGGCAGGGACCTCTCCGGAGAGATGTCCTGATACGCGGCATCCCGCGATGCGACGTGTCCCCGAACGCCAAGCGGTCCACGGTCGGTCCCGCAACACCTCTGTCGCGGAGATGCGCGATCGCTGCGTTCAACTGCTCCTGGGATTCGGTCACGGCTCGTCGCTGGGTTGACCTCAAGAACCGGACAGCTCCGAGTCACGACCAGCGGTGGTATTGAGCTGCCGCAGCCGTGGCAGCAGCATTCGTGGCATGTCCTTCCGACTCGACGTGCGTCGCCTCGCCGCCATCGACATGTGGGGATCGGCGGGTGTCCGCTGGCGACGGTGGGTCATCCTGGCCGAGTTCCTGCTCGGTGTCGTCGGCGCCGGCGCGCTCGGCGTCGTCGCGAACTCCTCCGGCGGCCAGCGGGCGGTGTTGGGCTACTGGCTGATCGGCCTGGCCGCCAACTACGTACCGCTGTCCGCGCACGCGGTCTCGCTGATCCGTCCGGGTGCGCTCGAGTCGGAGCTCCGGGCGTGGACATTCCAAGCGAACTACACCACTACACGACCGCGCAATTGTGGGTCGTCGTGCCGCTGCTCATGATCGTGCTGGCCGTCGATCAATGGCGGCGTGACCTGCCGTAGCGGGTTGGCCGTAGGCACATCCTCCGCTCGGGTGAGCAATGTGGCCGACCGCGTCGATCGGCCCGGAGATGCGCCGACGCTCCGGTTGGGAGACCTGGGCCGTTGAACTGATGAACGTCGCTGTCACCGTCCGGCTGAGATACCGAACGACCGATCAGACAACCCTCGACCTCGTCGTCGTTCAGCCACGTCCGGGATCCCGTTGCTACAACGTCAGCGCGGATTGAACACCGGCCAGCTCGACGCGTTCTCGAAGTTGCCGACCCGCTGTGTGCTCGCGGTCGTGGACAGGCACAGCTCCTTGAACTCCTCGGCGGTGACGTCCGGATTCGGGTTGTAGTTGCACGTGCCGGTCACCTTGAGGTCGTCGGCGGCCATGACCATCGTGCTGAAGGTGCCGCCCTGGCCGTTTCCGGAGCGCTCGTGTTTGATGCGGGCCGGCCGGTCCTCGTACACGGAGTCCGCCTTGCCGATGCCGGTACCCAGAGGATTCGTGTTCACGCTGATGAATCCCGACCCAGGGCCGGCGTAGGTGGCGGTGGCGGACGGCTTGCGTCTCTTGCCGCTCAGGTCGATGGTGGCCTGGAACTCACTCAGCAGCCCGCCGGTCGGTGCTCGCAGCGTGAACGGGAGCCGGGCGTGGCCGGTCAGGTTGACCCGCACGGCCGTGGCTACCTTCGCGGCCAGCTTCTCCGGCTCCGGAAACCCTCGCACGCTAACCCTTGCCTGCGCGTCGGGCGCCCAGTTCCAGCGCAGCTCCCAGCCCCAATCCTGGCCCCAGAAGTTCAGCGTCGACGGGTAGCCGTTGATGCTCGGGCCCGCGATCGTTTTCTCGATCTTGTTTCCTAGCTCGCCCGTCAGCTTGGCACCTCGCGAGCCCACGGCGATGCTGACGTCCTTGTTGCCCGCGGAGGCGTAGAAACCCAGACTGGTGAAGCGGACCCAGGTACCGCGTTCGCTGAGTTCGTCCGGAACCTCACCGACCAAAAGCTCGCTGCGCAGCAGGTCGAACCGGGTCGGAACGGTGCCCGGCAGCGGGAGGCTACCGTGCGGTTTCTCCGCCGGGAGTTTCTCGATCTTCAACCTCTGCTCCTGACCGGGACCCGCCGGTGACGCGGCTCGATCGGTGCCGGTGCCCAGCATCAGCGACGTCACCGCCACGGTTACGACCAGCACCAACGCGGCCGCGGTGGTGATGACCCAGCGCGTACGAGCACGCTCGCGTGCCTGCGCCATCTCGATGACACGGCGGACGTCGACCGGCGCAGGTGGAGGCGCGGTGTCCACCACTCCGGTCAGCAGCGCCCGAGTCCGGGATTCGTCCATGGTCAACTCCTCGTCCGGGTCGTCGGGGCGTCGTCGTGGTCGCTATCGGGTAGCGCTCGGCGGAGTGCGGCCAGTCCTCTCGCGGTCTGGCTCTTGACCGTCCCGGCCGAGCACCCCAGCGTTTCCGCAGTTTCTTCAACCGAGAGGTCGGAGTAGTAACGGAGCGCGATCACTGCGCGCTGACGCGGTGGTATTCCCGCCAAGGCTCTGCGGACCGCGACGATGGACGCGGTGTCCGGATCGGTGGAGGCCGCCTCATCCGGTACATGGTCGACCAGCACCATCCGGCGCGCCCAGTTGGTGCGGCGTTCACTGACGAACGTCCGGACCAACGTCGTACGCGCATAGGCGTGCAGGTGGGTGGCGGCGCGTGCACGATCCCACTTCATGTACAGCTTGACCAAAGAGTCCTGAACCAGGTCGTCGGCGTGATGCCGATCCTGGCAGAGCAGATAGGCCAAGCGTTGGAGCGCGGGTAAGCGCTCTTGCACGTACTTCCGAAACTCCTCGTCCGGCTGGTCGCTCACGCCGTCCCCTCCGGTTGTCCCCGTGGTGCCACCTCTTAGAGGGCTGCTGCGCGGCCGGCGTTGCCTCGCTTCCCGAACTATTTTCGGATCCGGTGATTTTTGGTTGTGCGCAGTCAGGGCTCCCGAGCGACGGCCCCGTCGGCGGATACCGCGAGCCGGTTCTTCGACCGGGCCACCCCGCCACCCGTGGGCGCGGCCGATGTCCCGGCGGAGGCGATCGTCCCGCCGACCCGACCAGCATGGCCGTAGGTAGCGCGCATGTCCGAAGCGCCCAAACCGGACTAACTCGTTGGCCGATCATGTCACCCTCGGGGTGTGGGCGTCCGTCACTCATCCCCGTCTCAGCTGCGATGGTTCGCCTGGCCGTGGGACCGTGACGCCGCCACCCAGTACGACCGACATATCGAGGCCGGGCCTCTCGGCCGTGCGGTGCTCGCTGCGCTCGGTGTGGCGCTGGTGGCGCTCGGCATGTACTCCGCCGCCGACCTGTACGACACAACAGCGGCGTATCGGCGAGCGACGAACTGCGCCGCTGGCGGCGAAGAGTGTCTGCCGGTCGAACGCGGTCGCGTTCTCGCAGCGGACGTACGTCGTCACGAAGGCTTCGGCGACGATCCTGACAGCACCAGCTACACCGTTGACGTGCGCCGCGTGGACAACACCGTGGAGACGCACACCGTTGGCAAGTCGTTCTACCGAGCAGTGGAAGTCGGCAGCGAAGTCGAGTTGCGGGTGTGGCAGGGCCAGATCATCAGGCTGCGGGCCGGCGATGAGGTGGAGTCGTTCACACCGAAGGTCATGGGCCTCCTCGTGCCGCGCTGGTACACAGCCTGGCTGGGGCTGGGCTTAGCCCTATGGGCGACGGTCACGCCTGCCCCTACCGTTCGCTTCGCCTGGGTGTTTGGCCGCTTGTTCCTCTGGACGTGGATCGGCCTGGCGCCATTCATTGCCGCCTGGGGCACAGTCCTCAACGGCACAGTACCGAGCACCCCAATGGGGTGGATCGCCTCCGTTGCCCTGTTTGCTCTGCTCTTCGTCGTGCCGGGCATCGTGGGGCTGCGCATGCTGCATCGCCGGGCGAATGCGTGACGCCGTCGCCGCTGATCAGCATCGCCGATCCTCAGGGCTCCCGTAGGAACTCGGCCAGGACGGGCGCCAGTACGGGGGCCGCCACGGTGTGCCACTCCCCGGGAAGGCTCAGAGGCTTCGCGTTCGGAAGCAGCCGGGCCGCGGCCGCCGCCATGCCGGCGAGGTCGTCGCTGCTCCCGGCGCTGTCGAGTATCAGCGTGGGCGTCAGCACTCGGCTGAGCGTCGTCGCGTTGGTGGCCTCGCTCAACACGCTGTCGTAGACCAGTGTGTGCGCGACCGACACCATGGCCTCCCAGTCCGGCGTGCCGCGCATCTCCACCAGCACATCGGCGGGTACGCCGATGCTCGTCAGGAAGAACTCGACCGCGTCCACGCCGGACAGCTCGCGCAGTTTCGCGGTGAACGCCTGCTGCTCAGCGGAGTCGTCGGTGAGGTCGAGCGGAGGCTCCAACAGGGCCAGTCGACGGATGTCGAGCCCGGTCGCCGCGGCGTGCAGCCCGACCAGGCAGCCGGAGGAGAAGCCATAGAAGCAGATGGGCGTGCCGATCTCGGCGATCAGCGCGCTGAGGTCCTCGACCTCCCGGGCGGGGGTGTACGGCGGGGTGTCGGTGCTCTCGCCACGGCCCCGCCGGTCGTAGTGGTAGACGGCGAAGTCTTCGGCGAGCAGCTCGGCCAGCTCGCCGAACGGACTGTTCGCGCGGTAGTGCCCTGCGGCGTCCACGAGGACGAGCGGCGGTCCGGTGCCGACCTGCTCGTAGGCGATGCGCGTGCCGTCCCGCGAGGTGACCCAGCTCATGAACTGAACGGTATAGTACAGTTGTTGTCATGGGAAGGGACGAGAAGCGCCGCGCGATCGTCGACGCGGCCCTGGCCGAGTTCCTCGCCGCGGGCTACACCGGCGCAGGCATGGACCGGGTGGCGGCGGCGGCCGGGGTCTCGAAGGTCACCGTGTACGCGCACTTCCACGACAAGCGGACGCTCTTCGAAGCGGTCTTCACGTCGGCCGTCGCCGACGCGGAGACGGCGGGCGCGCCGATCGTCGAAGCGCTGGCCGAGTCCGACGATCTGCCGCGCGACCTGCGCACGTTCGCCCGTGAGCACGTTGCGACGGTGACCCAGCCGCACTTGATCCGCTTGCGTCGCATGCTCATCGGGGAGGCCGAGCGGTTTCCCGAGCTGGCCCGGGCCTGGCACCGCGCCGCCCCCGAGCGCGGCCACGCGGTGCTGGCCGCCGCCATCGAGCGGCTCACCGCCCGTGGGGTGTTGAGCGCGGCGGACCCGCTGCTCGCCGCGCAGCACTTGAACTACCTGATCTTGTCGATTCCGCTCAACGAGGCGATGTTCGCCGTCCGCGAGACCTTCGACGAGGCGGAGCTGCAGCGGTGGGCAGACGAGGCAGTCCACGTCTTCCTAGCCGCCTACGGGAGCCCGGACGCCTAGACACGACGACGCCCCCGTCCCGAAGGCAGGGGCCCGTGGTGCTGCTCGCAGCCGCCGGTGTCGCGAAGCCAGTCACGCTCGCCCTTGTAGCCGATGAACACGCGAAGGCTCACGGCGTCGCGTCCTGCTGCCCGGCGATGCGGGCGGACACCCGGTGGGCCTTTTCGGTGAGCACCTGCGCGGGGTCAAGACCGAGCGACCTGATTGCGTCGACCGAGTGGAACACCGTCTCGGCCAGCGCGCGCCTCAGGCCGGCAACCGTGCGGTCACCGCCCAACCGTCCGGCCGCCACGTTCCCCACGTCGCAGGTCAGGTGCAGCATCCGGGCTGACGTGCTCTTCGGGCTGATGTCCTGCAGCCACGCGAACGCCTTGGTGATGACCGTCCCGGCGTCCCCGTCGATCGACTGCAAGACCGTGAGGGCGGCGAGGACCACATCGGCCAGTTCGTCGGCGACGTCGCGCTTCGTGTGGGTGACGCCCTTCCGCGGGTTCTGGCCGACGACGCCGATCCACGCCGCCCACGCTTCGCCGAGTTCCTCTGCGACCTTCCCGACGCGCCAGGTGATCTCCTGCTCGTCGCGGCCATTCGCGGCGTCGAGCCACTCCACGGAGCGGGTGACGGCGTCGACGACGGGCGTGAGGTCGGTGGTCATCAGAACTGCACCTCCTGGTGCATGAGTCCGAGGTGAATCACTGCGAAGGGTTCCCTGGTCCGTAGGTCTCCGCGACGCTCACCGGAGGTGGGGGTCCTCTAAGGTTTCCGCGTATGTATTGGACGGTCGGTGACACGATCGCGGGGACCTACCGTGTCCTGCGGGTACATGGCAACGGTGGCATGGGCCTCGTGTATCAGGTCCGGCACCTGCAGTGGGACGTCGACCTCGCGGTCAAGAGTCCTCGGACCGAGATGTTCCGCACCGCCGCCGACCGGGAGCGGTTCATCGCGGAGGCGCAGGCATGGGTGTCGCTCGGTCTGCACCCGCACGTCTGCGCGTGTCACTACGTGCGGGTGCTGGACGGTGTACCGCTGGTGTTCGCGGAGTACCTCGCCGGCGGGAGCGTCCGCGAGTGGATCGACGATCGGCGGCTGTACGACGGCACCACCGATGAGGTCCTGGCCCGGATCGTGGACATCGCGATCCAGGTCGCCTGGGGCCTGGGGCACGCGCACGAGCACGGTCTGGTGCACCAGGACGTCAAGCCGGCCAACGTGCTGCTGGACGCCGACGGCACCGCGAAGGTCACCGACTTCGGGATCGCGAAGGCGCGGGCGAGCGTGTCGGAGCACCGGCAGGCACCGACCGATCCGACGCTCAGCGTGCTGGTCTCACGTGGCGGACTGACCCCGGCCTACGCGTCACCGGAGCAGGTCGACGGCGGACGGCTCGGCAGGCGCACCGACGTGTGGAGCCTCGCCGTGTCGGTCCTGGAGCTGTTCACCGGCGGAATTTCCTGGTCCATGGGCGCGGCCGCGCCGTACGCCCTCGCCGACCATCGGCAGCACGGTCCGCCGGAGCCCCATCTGCCGCCCATGCCCGCGCCCCTGCACGACCTGCTGACTCGGTGTCTGCGCATCGATCCGGCCGATCGGCCACCCACAATGATGGCGGTCGCCGAGGCGCTCGTAGAAATCTACGAGCGGATGCTCGGCCGACGCTACCCCCGGCTGGCGCCGCGGCCGGCAGAGCTTCGTGCCGACGAACTCACCAACCGCGCGCTGTCCCTGCTCGACCTCGGCCGCCCGGATGAGGCCGATCGGGCGTTGGCCGAGGCGCTACGCGTCGACCCTCGCCATCCGCATGCCGTGTACAACAACGGTCTGCTGCGCTGGCGGCGCGCCGAGATCTCCGACACCGAGGTCGTCGCGCGGATCGAGGAAGCGCGTGTGGCTGGTGCCGGCGCGGTTGTCGACGATCTGTTGACCCAGATCCACCTCGAGCGCGGTGACCCCGACCCTGTCGCTGGCGGCACGGTCGGTAGGCACGACGGCGCCGGCAGCTTCGAGCCGTCGCCCTCGGCTGCCGTCATCCGGCCCAGTGCCGGCGGTGACTACGTCATCGGCAGCAGGCCGCCGGGAGGGGGTTTGGACAGCCCGTACACGGTCTTGGTGTGGGACGTCGAGCGCAACACAGCACGGTGTGAGCTGCGCGGGCATCCCTCGCGAGTGAACGCCGCGGACATCACTGCCGACGGCCAGCTGGCGATTTCGGGCGGCGGAGGGCTCATGTTCGGCGCGAGGTCTGGGCTCGACGCCGAGCATTTCGCCGTCCGCGTCTGGGATCTCGTCCGGGGAACATGCCGACATGTCCTGACCGGACACACTGGGCCGGTACGGTCGGTGCGCGTCAGTGCCGACGGCCGCGTCGCGGTGACCGGCTCCGAAGACCGGACCGTCCGGGTGTGGGACCTCACGACCGGCTCGACCGGACGGGTCCTCGCCGGCCACACCGACCGCGTCGCCGACGTGGACGTCAGCGCGGATGGCCGCCTCGCGGTATCCGGCGGCAACGACGGCACCGTCCGGATCTGGGACCTGGTTTCCGCTAGGACGTTGCGGGCGCACCACCATGGCCACAGCGTGTCGGCCGTAGCGCTGAGTGCGGACGGTCACCGGGTCGCGTTCGGCGACCGGGAGGGCTGGCTGCACGTCGGGGATGCGAGCACCGGCTCGTACCGCCGGATCCGCGCGGACCCCACCGCGGTACTCACCCTGGATCTCAACCGGGACGGCAGCCTCGCCGTGACCGGCGGCAACGACGATTCCATCCGGATCTGGTCCACGGCCAACGGGCGCTGCCTGAGGACCTGCGCTGGCCATCGCGACCACAACTCGCCGTCGAGCTACCCCGTCGATATGAGCGCCACCTTCACCGCCGACGGCCGGTCGGTGCTCTCGGCGGGTCGGCACTCCGTGCGGCGTTGGGGACTGCCGACCGGGCACAGCGCGCCGCTCATGCCGTGCCGCCCGCGCTCGCAACCCGAACTCGTCCAGACCGAGGTGCAGGTCCGCGCGCTGCTGACCGACGCCGACCGGGCCCTGGACGAGCAGCAGTACCCCGCCGCGCTCACCGTGCTCCGCCGTGCCCGGGCCACACCCGGCCACGAACGGTCCCGTCCCGTGCTCGACGCGTGGCGACGCCTTACCGACCGATCGGTCCGGGTCGGCCTGCGCTCGGTGTGGGAGGCAGCACCGTTGACCGGCCACGCGGGAAGGGTCAACGCGATCGCGGTCAGTGAGGAGCCCGACCGGGCGATCTCCGCCGGCGCGGACGGCACGGTACGCCTCTGGGACCTCGACTCCGGGCAGTGCCTGCGGAGCGTGGCCGGACGAGACGAGACTCATCAGGTCGCCGTCAGCCGGGACGGGCGACGGGTGCTCTTCATCCGGGGCGCCGCGCTGTATCTGTGGACCGGGGTGTCCGTGGAGAAGGTGGCCGACGACGTCCTCGGGCCGATCCAAGCCGAGGAGCAGATCGGTGGCCCGCTCGCGGTCAGCGCCGACGGCCGCTACGCGATCACCAACAGCCCGCAACCGGGCATCATCCTGTGGGACGTGACCGACGGCACCCGCCGGATCGCCCTGCCCGAGCAGCAGTTCGAGTCGTTGTCACTGTTGCTCAGCGCGGACGCGCGCTTCGCCGTCGACTACACCCTCGGTGACGGAACCCGCCTGTGGGATCTGGAGCACGGCCGGCAGTTGGGTGTGCTGCGGCCCGGGCACGACTATTTCCCGGTAGCCCTCGGCCCGGACGGCCGCTTGCTGCTGAGCGACGGGTGGCGGCTCCACCTGGTGGACCCGTTCAGCGGGGTTGCCGCGGCGGTTCTGGAGGAGCGCCCCGGAGGGTTCAACCATGCCCAGCTCGGCCCGGACGGGCGCTTCGCCGTTTCCGCCGGCAACGATCACACGGTGCGGATCTGGGATCTGACGACGGCCACCTGCCTGCGGGTACTGCAGACGGATGCGCGACTCGGTTCGGTGCAGTTCAGCGCCGACGCGAGGTTCGTGCTGGCCGGCACCGACGATGGTGCGATCCTGGTATGGGAACTCGACTGGGAACTGCGTGCACCCAACGCCGCGGACTGGCACGAGGACGCCCGTCCTCTGCTGAGCAACTTTCTCGACCTGCACACGGGCGATCACTCGACGTGGCGACCGCAGGACGTCGACGGGCTGCTCGGTCGGCTGGCCCGAGCCGGGCTGGGATGGGTACGGCCCGAGGGAGTTCGGGCCGAACTGCTCCGCATGGCCGAGGTATGGCCGGGGCCACCGGTGCTGCGCATGCTGCCGGCGCCAGGTCCGGACGCCGACAGCGGCGACCCGCCGTCCGCTCGGAGCGCCCGGACCGCGGCCGAGGCCCGACGCGACGTCCAACACAGCCCTTGCCCCCGATGCGGGGCCACCCCGCAGAGGGCGGGCGAGCCCATCGAGACCACTCCGTTCGGACGGCGCTGGGTTCGTATTCCCGGGCACTGCCCTGCCTGCTCCGCACAGTTCGAACACTGGTTCGACCTTCCCCGCTGACCTTCGGTCGGCGGCGTGCCGAGCGGCGGGGAGATTGCCGGCACTGATCGGGCTGGCCACCGGTCAGGCCGTAATGATCTCCGGCGCCAGCGGGGCGAGTGCGTCCACGGCCTGGTAGATCATCTCGTCGTCGGCGCCCGCGTCGGCCAACGCAGCCCCAAGATGGCCGATGACGGCAGCGAACGCCGCGGGGGTGATACCGAGCCCGGCGTGCGCGACGTTCATGGCGCGGCCGGTGTAGGGAGGCCCAGCGCCGAGCGCCTGGCCGACGAAGAGCCGCTGGTGCTCCTTCAGCCGCTCCAGGTCGACGCCCTCGAAGTACGGCGCGAGTAACGGATCTGCGAGGACCTCCTCGTAGAACACGTCGACGACCGCGGCGACGGCCGGTGCGCCACCGATTCGGTCGAAGTTGGTGTCGGGGGCTGCCTCGGTGCCCATCCGCGTCCTCCTGGCTGCATGGTGACCCGGCAAGATAGGCCGGTGGGGCCACCACGGTCCCACCGGTCGAGCCACTCGTCGACCGATGTCCGAAGATCCCTCTGCGCTGCACTGACCGTCAGGCGTACCTGATCGAGCGGGCGAACGTCGGTAGATCCAGCCGCCAGTCGTTGCTGCGCATGAACCGGCCCGGCGGGTACTCGAAGTCGCACTCACGGACCAGTTCGAACCCGACACGACGACACACTGCATTGGACGCCGGGTTGTCGACCGACGGAAAGGCATGCAGCCATCGCAACCGACTGGTTCCGGCGGCATGGGCCGCAGCCGCTGCTGCGGCCTGGCCCGCGATGCCCCGGCCTTGGAACTCCGGCAGGACGTTCCAGCCCATCTCGAAGACGGCGTCGTCCTGCCAGGTCCGCTCCGCATAGCCGACGCTGCCGACCGGGTCGCCGGTGGCTCGCAGTCGGACGCTGAACATGCACCCTTTTCCCTCGGCAGAGAAGCCCAGGTAGCGACCGTGTCGTACCAGGATCTGCGGCTCGGTCTCCGGGCCGCCGAGATGTTCTTTCATCGCGGGGGTGTTGATGCGCCGGAGCAAGCCGAGGTCCGCCTCGGTCCACGGCTGGATCGTCACCAGCGACACAGCAGCTCCTGACGCTCGACTTCTTCGCGCGGTTGTCATCGCGAAGGCCGCCAGCCGGCGTTCAGTGCGGCCACGTCAGCGACGTAGACCTTCGCGGCGGGTCCGCGCTGACAACCGGCTGAGGGACTTCGCGACGGCACGGGTGACGGCACTGATCAGCGTCGAGCCGATGGCCATCACCACGAAGACGAGGGGTGCCCCTCCGAGCCACAGCCCGAAGCCGTAGTCGGTGGAGGCGACCCACCAGGTCCAGCCGGCCGTGAACGTCACGGTCAGCGCGATCGGCGGGATCCACGGCGGCAGCATCAGCGCACCGACGACCGTGATCGCGATCAGGCATAACACACAGCCGATCACCTGCCACGCCACGAACGGTCCGGTGACTTCTCCGGTGGGCCAGAAGACTTGAATCTCCCGATCCCAACCCAGCCAGGCGCCCCAGGTCACCGCGGTCGCCACTGCGACAGCGAGCGCGCCCAGCAGCTCGCCGCGGTACTCCCTGCTCCACTCCGGAGTCCTCATGCACCGATCCTGTCGACTCGCCGACGAGTGGGGAAGAGTGGTGTGGTGACCGATGACTCGTGGATGGAGTTGGACCAAGCAGCCGCCTGGCTGGTCGGTCAGTTTCGCCCGCTGCTGACCGAGCTGACCGGCGCTGCGGGTCAGGACGTAAGGCTGCCACCTGGACCGGCGTTCGCCCCCTGGGACGAATCACTGTGGTTCTGCGACGACGTGAGTGCCGACGATCGCGTCGCCCTGCTGCGGAACGTCGACCTGGTCGAGCGGGTGTGGAGCACGCTCGCGTCAGCGGGGTGGACCGTGCGAGTCCGGTGTCCGGAGTGCGGCGAAGCGCTGATCGCGCTGACCACCACCCGGCGGAGCGGTCGGGAGTTGTGGTGGGAATGCGGAGCGTGCGGTTGGCTCGGTGTCCAGTACCCGGAAGATCAGCAGCTCCGACGGATGCGGCGGCTGGAAGGCGCGGAGTCGGACTGCGTCTTCTGCGGCGAGGACGGGACCAACGCCGCCAGCTGCGAGACCTACGAATACCGCGGGGAACGCGCGGACTGGTTGGTGTGCCTGTACTGCGGGAGGAGCCACACCCGCCTGGCATCGCCGGAATCCTAGCTCGCGCCCCGGGATGTCATCCCACGACGAGACGGAACTCGAGATCGCCCCGCGGTGCCAGGGTGAGCCGGGCGTCGCTCAGCGTCGGGCTTCCCTCCGTTCGAATCGGGATCGTGCAGTCGGTCGGCGTCGTGCACTCCGCCGATTCCGGGTCCCCGACGGACACCACGTTCGGAATCGCCCGGAGCCATTGTCGAACTTGACCGCCGTGCAGGGAGATTGCGTCGGCACGGCAGGTGTTCGGGCAGGCCACATACGTGACTCGCACTCGATCGGAATCCAGTTTCACCTCGGCCGTACGGGTGAAGCCAGGAGGAACACCGAGGCGGCGAGCCGCATCCAGGTTGTCCTCGTACGAATTCGGCCTGGTCTGGAACAGATACCCGATCGCCGCGGAATTCGCGGCGCACGCGCAGACGACGATCACACCGAGGGAACCCAGCACAGCAAATAACAGGCGCTTGTTCACGGTCGGATTCCTCATCGCGGTAGCGCGTGGCCGCTCCGGCTGACGCGCGCGAGTCGTGATTGGACTGTTGTTTTCCCGACCACGATAGCGTCTACGAACGCCCGTGTACACAAAGCTTCGGCGTCGCGACGAACGCCACATCCGACCGTGGGTCAGTCCTGCTCCGGGCCGTCCAACAGCGCGGCGATCAGCCCCAGGAGCTGCTCGCGCAGCTCCGGCAAGTCTCCGCCCTTTCCCGCGTCCACCTCCGCGGTCACCAGCGCGCTCACCGCTCCGATCACCGCCCGGCCGATGAAACGAGGATCCAATCCGCCGCGCCAACGCTGCCCCTGCGTGACCACGTCGGCGACCGCGAGAGCGAACTGCTCCTGCACCGCCAGACGCCGCGCCACGGCAGCAGGTCCGGCACCGTAGACCTCGATCAAGAAGACGCGAGCCGACGTCGGCGCCTCCGACAGTGCGCCGAGATACGTCGAGAACACGCGGTCCAGCCGGCTGAGCACGGCCTCCTCCGGCGAACCGAGCGCGTTCACCATCGCGTCGATCAACAGATTCGACGCTTCGTCGAACGCCGCCAGGAAGCAGTCCTGCTTGTCCGCGAAGTGCTGATAGAAGGTCTCTCGGGAGATGCGCGCCCGCTTGAGCACCATCCCCACGGTCGTAGCGGCGTATCCCTCCTCCGCCACGGCGTCCACCATGGCCGCCAGAAGGCGAGCGCGTTGCGCCGCGCGGACTTCCTCGCGGCTGAGATGGTGGTGTCCGCGGGGCAGCGTAGGAACATCACCGGTACCCATCCGCGGGAATCTACCGAGGGCTGCCCCGATGCGACCAGCTTCGGCGTCCGCAGCCGCCGGGCACGCGCATCCACGACGCGTCGTCAGGGAGTCGGCGGGCCTCCGTCGCCGCTCAACAGCTTCTCGAACTCCGGTGAGAACCGCAGACTGGGCTCCCTCAGCACAGTGGTGCGCAGAGTCGTCAAGAGCACGCTCGACGCGATTTCGACGACGTCCTCAACAGAAATTTGGCGGCTCTCGATCCGGCTGAGAATCAGCTCGTCGAACAGTACGACCCAGGAACGCATCGCGGCGCTGAGCAAGGGCGACGGGTCACCGTCGAAGCCAGCTCCTTGCAGGATCTTTTTCGCCCCGTCCCATCGCAGATCGTCGATCAGCTCTTGAATGTCGGGGTCGGATCCGAGGCCGCCCCGCATCAGCGTGCGGAAGCCGTCCCGGCGGCGGTCGACGTATTCGACGTGACGGCGCAGCGCGTTTCGGAGAAGGTCCGGGAGGCTTCCCCCGTCCAGCGGAGCATCGTGTGTTTCGGCCAGCTCGGTGCGGATTTCCGCCATCACGGCGACGTACAAGCCGCGCTTGTTGCCGAAGTGGTGAGCGATCAACCCATAAGCGACGCCGGCCTCCCGCGCGATCTCCGTCGTGGTCACGGCCTCGTACGGATGGGCGCCGAAGAGTCGGCGGGCCGCCTCCAGCAACAGGCGGCGACGGTTCGGCTCGGTCGAGGGGACTGCCATGTCGGCTCGGGCCCGTCAGTCGATCGCGGGGAGCGCCGACACGGAATCGATCCGACGACCGCCGACCCGAGCCAGGAGACGGCCCAGGGCCGGCACCTCGAGGGGCGCGAGGACGTAGGACGGGTAGGCGAGCCGCTTCCTACCGCGCCGGAGCGCCCGCACGATCGCCGCGGCGACCTTCTCCGCCGAGGTAGGACGAATCATCCTGGGCGGCGATCCCTTCCACGGCAGGCTGTCCACGTCCCGCAGCGCCGTGTCCGTCCCGCCGGGGATCACTTCCAGCACGCGGACATCCGTATCGGCGAGTTCCTCCCGCAGGGATCGCGTCGCTTGGGCCAGAGCGGCCTTGGAGGACGCGTAGTAGCCGAGGAGCGGCAGCGGGACCGACTGGATCGTCGAGGTGACGTTGACGATCGTGCCGTGTCGCTGCGATCTCATGGACGGGATCACGGCGGCCCCGAGCGCCAACGGCGACCACAGATTGGTCCCGAAGATCGCCCGAGCCGCTTCGGAGTCGGAGTGCCGGCTCAGCGCCCCCGTCAGACTGGCTCCGGCGTTGTTGACGAGGATGTCGACGCCGCCGAGCTCATCCATCGCGCGGTGAGCGACCTCCACGGCGACGCCGGCCCGGGAGAGGTCCGCCGTGAGGACGAGCGGCTTCGGATGCCCGTCGGCGGTTACCTCTTTCGCGAGTTCCTCGAGGAGGTCGGTCCGTCTGGCCACGAGCGCGATCCGCGCGCCAGTGGCGGCGAGCTGCTTCGCCAGCACTCGCCCGATGCCGCTCGACGCCCCGGTCAGCACGACACGTTGCCCACGAAGGTCCAGTCCGGCAGCCACCATGCGCCTTCCTTCCGACCTCGTCACCCGAGCCCGACTCGATGGTGCACCCTTGATTGATAATCAGTCAATCCTCGCGCTGTGTCAGGTGGTGAGGCCCGCGTCGCGAGCGAGTAGGGCCGCTCGGACGCGGTTGGTGACGTCGAGGGCGGTCAGGACGCGGCTCACGTGCGCTTTGACGGTGCTCGCCCGCATGTGGAGGCCGGCGGCGATGTCGGCGTTGGTGTCGCCCCGCGCCAGCAGGGTCAGCACGTCGCGTTCACGGGCGGTGAGTCGGTCGATGCGGGCGCGGGCCGCGGCGGCCCGCGGCTGGTTGGTGCGGTGGTACAGGTCGATCAGGCGCCGGGCGGCGCTGGGGTGCAGCATCGCCGACGAGCAGGACGGACTCAGCCAGCACCGCGGTGGCGAGGATCAGGTAGGCAGTAGCGGCGGGCACGTCGGCGAGGGCGGCAGAGACGGTGTTCATCGATCGGACACCACCAGGTCCTGGCCGACGGGCCCGGGCCAGTGCTTGACCGCTGGGTGCTACCGCGCTGACGGTGCCCAGGCCGCGGAGGGCCTCGGTGCGGAACGCCCAGCCGTCGGGGCGGTGGCGGGACAGGAAGCGGGCGAACGGCGGCGTCGAGTGGTTCATGCATTCGACGCTAGGAAGCGGCCCCCCGGGGATCCGCCGATGTGCGACCGCCTACCCCCGACGAAAGTCGGTCACGCCCGCCGAGACCCACGCCACGGAATTCCAGCAGTGTGGTTCCGCCCACCCGGCCGTCTCGTCGGTTACACCGGAACCCTCACGTTCCGGGGAGACCACCATGCTGCTGCGCTCCGACGGCTGGACCGTCGAGATCTACCAACGCCAGGTCGCACCTGATTCGCTGCCCGAGCAGCGGGTGCGGGTCAAGAACCTGGGGTTCGTCGCCTACGACGGGACGGACCTCACCCGCGCCCGGCTGATGCTCGAGGACGCCGGCATCGACTGGGCCGACCTGGAGTACGTCGAGGACGGCGGGGCAGCGGCTGCCGGCTGAGGCACATCGCTCCGGCGGTGGCGCCGCGTCCCGTCTCCGGACCAGGCGCGACGCGGTCCGGGTAGCCTGCGCCGGTGGGACACAGCATCACCGCGCTCCTGGTGCCCGAGCCGTACGACGAGCGCGCGGCCCGTGCGTGGGACGTCGTGGGCGTGCCGCTCCCGGCGGGCCTCCGGCTGGTCCACCTCGACCACTACTACTCCGCTTACTGGCAGGCGCGCCGGGGCGTGACCGCACGGCTCGACGTGCCACCGGACTTCCCGGGCACGTTCCCGCGCGAGGGGGTGGTCGCCGAACTGGCCGCCGCCGTCGCCGGGACCACACCGAGCGACGAGCTGACGTTCGCGCTGCTGATGACCGACTACTTCGGCGGCATCGGTGAGCAGTGGGCCTGCGCTTTCGCGGCCGGGAACCGCGTTCCGTCGGTCCGGGACATCAACGGTGTTCTCCGCGTGCTGGGTGTGCGGGCCGTGGCCGGCTCCGACGAGTTCGACACGGTCGGCCTCGGACAGCACCGCACCTCCCCGGCCTATCTGGAGCGCTACCCGGATCTCTGCGACGAACTGGGCGTCTAGGACCCTGCTCGTCGGTCAGGTCCGGGTGCGTTGGGTCACCGCGATGCAGCCCACCACGACCAGTGCGGTGACCGGAGCGAGCGGCGAGAGGTGCTCGCCCATCAGCAGGACCGCCCACACCAGCGTGAGCAGCGGCTGGGCGAGTTGCAGTTGGCTCGCCTTGGGCACCCCGATCAGCGCCATGCCCCGGTACCAGACGACGAACCCGCCGAACTGCGACACGGCCGCGAGGTACGTCATCCCGACGATCGTCGTCGCGGTCAGGTGCACCGGCTCGGCGACGAGCGCGAGCACGGTGACGAGGGTGCTGATCGGGAGTGCGGCGATCACGCCCCAGGCGATCACTTGCCAGCCCGGCAGGTACGCCGTGAGGCGGCCGCCCTGGGCGTACCCGGCGGCGCACAGCAGGAGCGCGCCGAGCAGGTAGACGTCGCCGAGCGTCGGAAGCCCGTGGCTCTGCTGCAGTGCGAACCCGACGACGGCGAGGGCGCCGAGGCCGGCGGCGGCCCAGAACGTGCCGGAGAGCCGTCGCCCGGTCAGCGCGGACGACAGTGCCGCGGTGGCCAGGGGGAGTACCCCGATGATGACGGCCGAGTGCGCGGTGGTGGACGTCTGCAGCGCGAGCGTCGTCAGTAGCGGGAAACCGAGCACGCAGCCGACGGCCACCGTGAGCAGGGCCGGCCAATGGTCCCGGGCAGGCACCGGCACCCGGGCGCCCGCCAGGCAGGCCGCCGCGAGGAGGCCGGCGAGCAGACCGCGGACGCCGGTCGTGGTCCACGGTCCGAGGCCGTCCAGCGCCCAGACGGTGGCCGGAAAGCTGAACGAGAACGCCGCGACGGCGAGTGCGGCGAGGAGGGTGCCGCTCCGGACCGCTACCGCCGCCGGCCGGGTAGCGCTATCTTGTGCTGTCATGAAGGACGGTAGCAGTTTCGGCCAGCTGCTCGCTGGGCTGCGCACGGAGCTGAGCCGCTACTCGGAGGGCGAGAAGCTGCCGTCGAGCCGGGTGCTGGTCCGGCAGTACCAGGTCAGTCCGGTCACGGTGTCCCGAGCCATCGCGGTTCTCGCGGCCGAAGGGCTCGTCACGTCCCGGCCCGGCGCTGGCGTCTTCAAGGCCTCCGCTCGGCGCGACCGCGGCGCCCTCGGTGACGTCTCCTGGCAGGAGGTGGCGCTCAGCGCGGACGCGGGCGCCCGGGGAGCGGACGCAGCCAGCGTCCTGGCGACGCTGACCACCCCGCCGCCGGAGGTCATCGACCTCAACGGCGGGTACCTGCACGCGTCGCTCCAGCCGGAGCGTGCGCTCGCCGCCGCGCTGGCCCGCGCCGGCCGTCGACCCGGCGCCTGGTCACGGCCACCGGTCGAGGGCCTGACCGAGCTGCGGGCCTGGTTCGCCCGCGACGTGGGGGGACCGGCTGGGCCGCTCGGCGTCCCGGACGTCCTGGTCACCGCGGGAGGGCAGACCGCGCTCACCACCGCGCTCCGGGCGCTCGCGGTTCCGGGCGCACCGGTGCTGGTCGAATCCCCCACCTACCCGGGCCTGCTCTCGGTGGCCCGCGCTGCCGGGCTGCGCCCGGTACCGGTGCCGGTCGACGCCGACGGCGTGCGCACCGATCTGCTCGCGGAGGCGTTCGCCGCCAGCCGGGCCCGGGTGTTCGTCTGCCAGCCGCTGTTCTCCAACCCCAGCGGCACGGTGCTGTCCCCGACCCGGCGCACCGAGGTGCTGACCATCGCCCGGGAGGCGGGCGCTTTCGTCGTCGAGGACGACTTCGCGCGTCGCCTCGTGCACGCCGACTCCCCGCCGCTTCCCCGTCCGCTCGCCGCCGACGATCCGGACGGCGTCGTCGTCCACGTGCGGTCGCTGACCAAGGCGGCGTCACCCAGCCTGCGCATCGGGGCGTTGACCGCGCGCGGACCAGCGTTGGAGCGCCTCCGGGCGATTCAAGTCGTCGACAGCCTCTTCGTTCCCCGGCCACTGCAGGAGGTGGCACTCGAGCTCGTCGGCTCACCGGCCTGGGCGAGCCACCTCCGGACGCTCGCGGCTGCACTGCGCGACCGCCGCACGGCGCTGGTCGACGCGCTCGCCGAGCTCCGGCCGGATCGGACGCCACGCGGCGGCTACCACCTGTGGATCCGGCTGCCGGACGGCACCGACGAGCGGGCGGTCGCCGCGACCGCGCTCCGGGCCGGTGTGGCGGTCACCCCGGGCGGCCCGTACTTCGCCGCCGAAGCGCCCGCCCCGTATCTGCGGCTCAGCTACGTCAGCACACCCGGAACCGCGCAGCTGGAGGAGGGTGCCGGCCGCCTGCGCGTGGCCTTGCGGCCGTACGGTTGAGTGCTCGCATGAGGACGGTTGGACGGATAGCGGTGGCCGGATGCTCGGTCGTCGGAGTGGGTCTCGTGCTGGTCGGGCTGCAGGGGCTGCCCGGAGTACTGACCGGCGGCGATTACCTGCTCAATCCCGGCGAGTACGCGGTACTCAACCGCGTGTTCGAGCATCCGTTCCTGCTGGCGACCGGCGGCGTCGTGCTGCTGCTGGTGGCGATGGCGATCGGCGTCCGGCGTCGTTTCGTACGGTTCGGGGCGCTCGGCGTCGCGGGCCTGCTGGTGGCGTTCGGGCTCTGGCTCGGCTTCCCCCTCTCGTCGGAGCCCGGTCTGCCGACCGCCGGTCGGCAGACCGTCGAACACCGGTCGCCGGACGGGCGCTACACCGCCGCCGTCACCCGCTGGGGGAAGCTGCAGGGGCCGGCCTGGCTCGTCGTCGTCCGGTCGAACGACGGCCTGTGGAGCCGCGAGCACCTGGTCGGGTGCGTCGACGGCAACGGCGGGCTGGGCCTCGACCGTGTGGCGTGGGTGGATCCGACGACGCTCCGGCTCTACCGGAGCGACGAGGAGGAGTACGACTTCCGTCTCGACGCGACGACCGGCGCGCCCGACCACGAGCTGTACGGCGGCGACGTGGACGCCTGTTACCAGCTCTAACCTGGTCCGCCGCGCCGACGTCCTCCGGCACAAGTGAATCATTACGACATACCGCCCGATAACATCCACTGAGACGATCACGGGCGCAGGGGGGAAGTGATGGGCGGCAACGCTGGGCGGGTGGCAGCAAAGCCGGAAACCGGGAGTGTTGTCGCGCCGTCGCCGGCCGAACTCGCGCGCCGCCTCGCTCACCCGTCGATCCGGGCTCCGTTGGCGGTCGCCCTCACCAACGCGGAGGGCTACATCGAATGGGTCAATCCGGCGTTCTCTCGACAGACCGGCTACGCGGCCGGCGAGGTGATCGGACGCGATCGTCTTGATCTTTTTCGCGGTGCCGTGCTGAGAACGGGGGAGTTGGACCGAATTCGGCAGGCAATGGCGAGCGGCCAACTGATCGAGGCGGAGTTCCAAACTCTCACCCGGACCGGACAGCCGTACTGGGTTTCCTGTGTTGTCGCGCCGTCGGAGGAAGACGGTGAGGCGCGGTCCTTTGTCTTCGCCGAGGAAGACATCACCCAGCGGCGGCGGAGTGACGATGCCGCGCGCGCGGCGATCCAACGCGCGGAAGCGTTGGCCGATACGCTGAGCGCGGAACGCGAGTTGTTGGTGAGCGTGCTCTCGACGATTCCGCACGTCGTATTCTGGAAAGACGCGGAGAACCGGTATCTGGGATGCAACGAAGCATTTCTCCGATTGCGCGGAATCGCGTCGGAGAAGGCGCTCGTCGGACACACCGAAGCGGAGCTCCCGGACGGCGACGACTTCGTCGACACGATCCGCAGACTGGAGAAGAAGGTCGTATCGGCCGGGGAGCCGGTCGTCGACCACTCGATCGTGGTCACCGATCCCGACGGCAGGCAGCGCACCATGCTGCTCAGCATTCTTCCGCGCTACGGACAGCATTCCGGCATGGACGGTGTGATCGGCGTCTGCGCCGACGTGACCCAGGCGAGCGAACTCGAACGGCAGTTGGCGCAGGCGACGCGCTTGGAGGCCGTCGGTCAGCTGGCTGCCGGGTTGGCACACGAGATCAATACGCCGGTGCAGTACGTCTCGGACAACGTGCTGTTCCTCGCCGACTCGGTGGGGGACATGCTCAACCTGGTGCAGTCGGTGGCGACCGCGGTGGGCGCCGCGGACGACGGCGCCGCGGAGGCGGATTACGAGGAACGGTGTCGAACGATCCGGTCGCTGGTCGGGAGCGTCGACCTGGAATTTCTGAAAGGCGAGATACCGGGCGCGCTGGAGCAGACGCTGGAAGGCGTCGGCCGGGTCGGTGAGATCGTCCGGGCGATGAAAGAATTCTCTCATCCGGGCCAGGGGCGGTCCGACACCGATCTCAATCGCGCGGTCGAGACCACGGTCCAGGTGAGTCGGAACGAATGGAAATACATCGCGGAGCTCGACCTGGACCTCGACCCGGCGGTGGGAATGGTTCCTTGCTACGAGGGCGAGCTGAAGCAGGTGATTCTCAACCTCATCGTGAATGCCGCGCACGCGGTGGAAGCCGCCCGGCCCGGCGAGATGGGGCGCATCGAGGTGGCCACGCGACGCGCCGAGAACGAGGTCCTGGTCTCCGTGGGTGACAACGGAACCGGCATGGACGAGGCGACCCGCGCCCGGATCTTCGACCCGTTCTTCACCACCAAAGGGGTGGGGAAAGGAACCGGGCAGGGATTGTCGATGGCGCACAACTGCATCGTCGGCAAGCACGGTGGTGCGATCGAGGTGACGTCGGAGGTCGGCCGGGGATCGACGTTCACGATCCGGCTGCCCCTCGTCGCGCCGGATGCGGAGCCACCGGGGGTCGACAGCGACGACATCTTCTGAGGCCGTCCTTCCCGGCGGGTGCCGGAGCTGCGAGGCTGACCCGGTGCCGGACACCGAACCGTCGACCTCCGGCGTTCCCCCGGTAGACGCCGACGCGCTGAACACCGCCGCTGCGGAGGCACTGCGGGCACGGTTCGGGCCGCTCACGCTCACCGAACTGACGCCGTTGGCGGGCAGTACGAGGGCGCGGGTGTTCCGGGCCCGTCTCGTCGGCCGCGCGGGCGTACCCACATCGGTGATCGTCAAGGCCCCGGTCGCGGTGGCGCCGCCGCGCGAACGGGTCGCGCTCGACGTCCTCACCCGCGCCGGTGTACCGGGGGTTCCGGAGCTGCTGGCCGCCGCGGACGTGCCCGAGTTGCTCGTCCTGGCAGATGCCGGGACCGGCTCCTCGCTCGCCGATCGTCTCATCGGCTCCGATCCGGACGCCGCCGGCCGGGCCGTGCTGGTCTGGGCGGAGGCGATGGCGAGGTTCCAGGCCGCGACGGTCGCGCTCGGGCCGACGTTCACCGACGCGCTGGCGGCGCTGACGCCGCTCGGACCGCCGCCCACCGAGCTCACCCGCGAGCTGTTGTCCTCCGCCGCGGCCGGTCTCGTCGAGTATCTGCCACGCTTGGGCGTAATCCCACGCCCGGCCGCGCTGGACGCGCTCCGGCAGCTGGCCGACGGACTCGACCCGGACGCGTACACCCTCGACCCCGGGGACGCGTGCCCGGACAACAACGTCGAGACCGCCGAGGGGCTGGTCCTCATCGACTTCGAGTTCGCCGAGTACCGCCACGCCGGGTGGCAGGCGGCCTACCTGCGGGTGCCGTGGCCCAGCTGCTGGTGCAGCTGGCGGCTGCCGGCGGCGGTCGCCGACCGCGCTCTCGACACCTGGCGCCGGACGCTCGCCCCAGCGCTGCCGGCGATCGCGTCCGACCGGTTCGACCGAGAACTGGAGCTGATCGTGGCGGGCTGGATCCTGCTCTCGGTGAGCTGGTTCCTGCCGGCGGCACTGGACGGCGACGCGTCGACGACCAGCACGGGCCGTCCCCGACCGACCCGGCGCCAGCTGATCCAGCACCGTCTCGGGCAGCTCGCACGGGCGGAGGAGCCCGGTGAGCTGGTCGCGCTCGCCGCCGAGGCGCACGCGGCCACGGAACGCGCGTGGGGAAGGGTGCCGCTCCCGCTGGCTCCCGCCTGGCGCTGATCGCACGAACCGGGCCGGGACACTCCCCGCCACGGGGGAGTGTCCCGGCCTGGGTGGCGGGTCAGCGGTTGGTGCGGCCCAGGTCCACCGGTAGCTGAACGCCGGTGACGTGACGCGCTTCGTCGGACGCGATCCAGGCGACCGCCGCCGCGATGTCGTCGGCCTCGCTGATCTGCGTCGGCAGGCTGCCCATGTACAGCAGGCCGTGCTGCGGCATGGTGGGGAGCAGGGTGGAGATCTCGGTCATCTGCAGACCGGTGTTCACGCCGAACGGGTGCACGGAGTTGACCCGGATCCGGTACTCCGCGAGCTCGTTGGCGAGCGTCTTCGCCAGGCCGGTGACGCCGTGCTTCGCCGCGACGTAGTCGGCGAGCAGCGGCAGCCCCACCAGACCGGCGACCGAGCTGGTGAACGTGATCGACCCGCCGGTGCCCTGCTCGATCATGATCGGGATCGCCGCCTTGGCGGTGTGGAACGCGCCGGTGAGGTTGATGTCGATCGTCGTCTTCCAATGCTCGGCGTCGATCTCCCACGCCCGGGCGGCGCTCGTCATGCCGGCGTTGGCGATCACCACGTCGAGGCGGCCGAGCTCGGCGACCCCCGCTTCGACCGCGGCCTTGACGCCGTCGAAGTCGCGGATGTCGGTCTGGCTGGTCACGATGCGCCGGTCCAGCTTCTCGACCAGGCGGACGGTCTCGGCGAGGTCCTCCGGCGTCGACCCTGCGTAGGTCGTCGTCGGTAAGTCCGCGCAGATGTCCAGCGCGATGATGTCGGCGCCCTCGGCGGCCAGGCGGATGGCCTCGGCCCGGCCCTGTCCGCGGGCGGCGCCGGTCACGAACGCGACCTTGCCCTCGAAGCGCCGCGCGATCGGGGTGTTCGGGACCGGCGGTTCCGGAACCGGGTTCGGGGTGGTCATGGGGGTCGTCTCCTTCTGTCGCCGACCTACACTAAATCGCTTTAGCTGACGGTACGGTACGGGGGGACGCGAGAGGAAGGGGTGAGTTGTGCCGCGATCGAGGGTCACGCTGGCCGACGTGGCCCGGCGCAGCGGGGTCTCCCCGGCGACGGTGAGCTTCGTGCTGAACCGGGTGACCGGGCAGACCATCCCGGCAGCCACGCAGGAGCGGGTCCGCCGCGCCGCCGAGGAACTCGGGTACGTCCCGCACGGCATCGCGCGGGCGCTCCGGGAAGGCACCTCGCGGCTGGTGCTGCTCAACGTCGGGCAGCTGCCGCGGCGCACCAGCCTGGAGGGGTTCGTCGACGGGCTGGACGAGGAGCTCACCCGGCTCGGCCACGCGCTCCTCGTCCGCTACGGCGACCGTCCCGGCGACTCGCTGCGCCGCGTCGTCGAGGCGACCTCACCGCGCGCAGTGCTCGACCTCGCGCGGCTCTACGCGTCCGATGATCCGGACGCCCACGACGGCGGGTGGCTCACCGGGCTCGCGGCGCACACGCTGACCCAGATCGGCTACCTCGTCCGGCGCGGGCACACCGCGCTCGGGTTCGTGCTGCCGGCGGACCCACGGGTCGCGCGCCTGGCGCAGCTGCGCTGGGAGCAGGCCCGGACGGCGGCCGGCGCGCTCGGGCTGCCGGAGCCCGTCGCGTTCACCGTCGCGGCGGACCGCGCGGAGACGCGGGAACGGCTGCGGGACTTCCGGCGCGCGCATCCCGCGGTGAGCGCGGTCGCCGCCTGCGACGACGACGTCGCGATCCGGACGCTGGTCGCGCTGGCGGACCTCGGCCTCTCCGCACCCGCCGATCTGGCGGTCATCGGGTTCGACGACACGGAGTACGCGGCCCTCTGGACCCCCGCGCTGACCACCGTCCGGATCGAGGCGGTGGCGTACGGGCGATGCGCGGCGCGGCACGCGCTCGGCCTCGATCCGGGGCCGTTGCCGCCGGACCCGGCGACCGTGGTCGAGCGCGAGTCGGCGTAGCGCCCGTGTGGTGGGCTACGCCTCCGCCCACACCCCCAGCTCGTTGCCGGTCGGGTCGGTGAAGTGGAAGCGGCGCCCACCGGGGAAGTCGTAGGGGCCGTTCACGACGGTGCCACCGGCGTTGCGCACCGCCTCGACGGACCGGTCGAGGTCGGTGGAGAACAGCAGCACCAGCGGGCCGCCGCCCGCGTGGACCTCCGCCTCCGCACGCAAGCCGCCGACCTCTGCGGACCCGCCCTCGGGGCTCTGGATGCCGGCGTACCCCGGCCCGTAATCGTTGAACTGCCACCCGAACGCGTCGGCGTAGAACCGCTTCGCCGCGGCGAGGTCGGTGACCGGGAGCTCGATGTAGTCGATGGCGTGGTGCCGGTGTGCGGCCGTCTCGGACATGAACCCGATTCTGCGCGCCCGGTACGACACTTCCGCCGCGCCGCGCGTGTTCCTAACGGCCGCGGGGCGCGGTCGGCGTGAACGAGACCGGCAGCGTCTCGTACCCGCTGACGAACATCGCCGGGCGCAGGGCGGGCTCGCCCGGCCCGGTCAGGTGCAGGTCGGGGAACCGGTCGAGCAGCGCCGTGAAGACCGACTCCAGCTCCAGGCGCGCGAGCGAGGCCCCGAGGCAGAAGTGGGGACCGATGCCGAACGCCAGGTGATTGTTGGGGCTGCGAGCCGGATCGAACCGGAACGGGTCCGGGAACACCGCCTCGTCACGGTTGGCCGACGGGTAGAGCAACAGGACCTTCTGCCCCTGCCGCAGCTCGCGACCGTGGAGCGTGACGTCGCGGGTCACCGTCCGGGCCATGTTCCGGATCGGGGTGACCCAGCGGAGCATCTCCTCGATCGCCGAGGGCAGGAGGCTGCGATCGGCGCGCAGCCGTTCCCAGTGGTCGCGCTCGGCAAGCAGCTGGTAGAGGCCGCCGGAGATGACGTGCCTGGTGGTCTCGTCGCCGCCGATCAGCAGCAGTAACGAGTCGAAGTACAGCGTCTCGTCGTCCAGCCGCTCGCCGTCGACCTCGGCGTGGACCAGCACGCCGATCAGGTCGTCGCCGGGCGCGGCCCGCCGGTCGGCGAACACGCCGGTGAAGTACTCCCGGGACTCGGCCATCGCGGTCGCCATCCGGCTGATCCGCACGGGGTCCGCGCGCTGGCCCTGGACCGCCATCATGTCGTCGGACCAGCGCAGCAGGTCCTGGTAACGCTCGGGCCGGACGCCGAGCTGGTCCCCGATCACGATCAGCGGCAGCCACGCCGCGACCGCGGAGACGAACTCGCACGCACCGCGCTCGCAGATCCGGTCGAGCAGGGCGTGGGTGATCTCGTCGATGCGGGGCCGCAGGTCGGCGACGCGGCGTGGGGTGAACCCCTTGCTGATCAGCCGCCGTCGCAGGAGATGCTGCGGGTCGTCCTTGTCGATCATCATCGGGGTGGCCGGGGTCTCCGGCCGGATGCCGCCGGCGCTGGAGAACAGCTCGGGGTGCAGCGACGCGTCCTTGATGTCGGCGTAGCGGGTGAGCCCCCACACGCCTCCGTTCGCGTCCCAGTACACCGGGTCGTTGGCTCGCAACCAGGTGAGCGCCGAGTGGGGATCGCCGCCCCAGAAGTCGCCGCTGGTCAGCTGCGGGGTCTCCGTCGTGGTCATGGCCGAGCACCTCCGCGGGCGGTCGTTGCGCCGGGCGGTCGATCCGATCCATCGTGGACGTGCGATCCGCAGCTTACCGGCGGACGCCGGCCCGCGCGGCGACTCAGCGAAGCGCCCGGCGGTTGGTTCGGGCCAGCGCGATCGTCGCCACCGTCGTGCCGATCGCGCCGACGACGGCCGTCCCGGCGAGCGTGTACGCCATGCGGTAGTTCACCGGCGCCCGCGCGTCCCGCACCTCCGACTCGGGGTTCTCCGGGTCGTAGACGACCGGGATCTCGTCACCGGCGGACGGGGCCGGTCCGGGGGCTTCGTCGCCCTGCCCGACCTTGGTCCGGACGGTCCGGCCGTCGGCCGTCCGGAACTCGACCTCGATCCGTTGCTTCTTCTCGGTGACCTCGACGACGCGTGCGGTGGCCTCCTGGCCGCGGTCCTCCAGGGCGCGATCGTTGCTCCAGACGGTCCAGGCGGCGTAGGCGAATCCGAGCACGACCACGAGTCCCAGAGTCGCGAACAGCGGCGTGGGTGGCCGCTTCGTCAGCGTGCGCATGTGGATCTCGATTCCCCGGGGAAGCGCGCCCGGAAACCCTGAGTGGACAGACGCGGCGGCTCTGTGGTTCATTAGTAGGGTAATGAACCACAGAGCCGGAGAGGTGTCGTGTTCGATGACCGCAGCCCGATCTACCGGCAGATCGCCGAGCAGATCAAGGCCGACATCCTGCGCGGCGTGCTGGGCGCCGACGACCAGGTCATGTCGACCAACCAGTACGCCGCGTACCACCGGATCAACCCGGCCACGGCCGCCAAGGCGCTCCAGCAGCTGGTCGAGGAGGGCGTCGTCTACAAGCGTCGGGGCATCGGCATGTTCGTGAGCCCCACCGCGCACCAGACCCTCCGCGCGCAACGACGGGAGCGGTTCTTCGCCGACGTCGTCGCACCGATGGTGGCCGAGGCCCGGATGATCGACATCCCGCTCGCCGAGGTCGCCGACCACATCCGGCGGCTCGCCGATGACACCAGGAAGGACCGATGACACCGACGATCGACGTCGCCGACCTGTCGTACCGGTACGGGACGACGCTCGCGCTGGACGGGGTGAACTTCTCGTTACCCGGTGGGAAGATCTACGGCTTGCTGGGCCGCAACGGCGCCGGCAAGACGACGCTGCTCTCGGCGCTGGCCGGCTTCCGGAAGCCGTCCGCGGGCACCGTACGCATCGATGGGCAGCCGGTCTTCGAGAACGCCCAGGTCGTCCGGCAGGTATGCCTCATCCAGGAGAGCAGCAACGTCGGCGACCGCAGCGACACGCTCCACGACATCCTGGACTTCGCGCGACGGCTCCGGCCGGGCTGGGACGCCGCCTACGCGGCGCGGCTGGTCGAGAAGTTCGAACTGCCGAGCCGTACCAAGCTCGGTGAGCTGTCCCGCGGCCAGCGGTCGGCCTTCGGCATCGTGGTCGGCCTGGCGTCCCGCGCGCCGGTGACGATGTTCGACGAGGCGCACCTCGGTATGGACGCGCCCACCCGCCAGGCGTTCGCCGACGAGCTGCTGCAGGCCTTTCTGGAGCAGCCGCGCACGTTCGTGGTCTCCACCCACTTGATCGAGGAGCAGAGCCCGCTGTTCGAACGGGTGCTGATCCTCCACGAGGGGCGGGTCCTGCTCCACGAAGACCTCGACGATCTCCGGGCCCGCGGCGTCGCGGTGACCGGACCGGCCGCCACCGTCGACGACTTCGTCGCCGACCTCACCGTGCTCGGTGACCAGCGGCTCGGTCCGACGAAGTCGGCCATGGTCTACGGCGAGTTCGACGACGAGCGGCGCGCCGCCGCCCGCGCGGCCGGCCTGGATCTCGGGCCGATGGCCGTGCAGGACCTCTTCACCCACTTGACCCGATCCACGGGAGGTGCCCGATGACCGACCGGGACCGGCGCTGGCCGATCGCCGCCTACCTCTTCACCGCTCATCTGCCGTTCCTGATGCTCTGCGTGGCCGCCCTGGTCGGGTTGGCCGGACTGGTGCTCGCCGGGGTGGCGCTCTTCGGCACGGTCCGGATCAGCGCGCTCGACGCCGGTGGCCAGTTCCTGCGCTGGCTCGCGCTCGGCTACGGCGCGCACCTCGTCTACACCCTGCTGCCGACGTGCCTGGTGCACGGACGCACCCGCGGTGAGTTCCTCCGCCAGCTGCCGGTGTTCCAGGTCGGCGCCACCGGAGTGATCGCCGCGCTCGTCACGCTCGCGTACGCGGGGGAGGCGCTGCTCTACCGGGCAGCCGGCTGGCCGCAGGGCTTCCAGGAGGACCGCCTCTACGACCAGGGGACCGACGCCGCGTTGATCCTGCTGACCTACTGGAGCGGCTTGCTGGTGTGGATGGCGACCGGGTCGCTCCTCGGTGCCGCGTTCTACCGCCTCGAGGCCGGCGGTGTGCTGGTCCTGCCGCTGGTCGTCGTCCTGCTCGCCGTCAACGGCCTGAGCACAGGCGTCTTCGACCTGCCGCTGCTCGGATCGGTGCTCGGCTCGCACGACCTGGGGGTGCCCGCGGTCCTGGCGATCGCCGTGGCCAGTGCCGTCGCTGCGCTCGCCGCGACCTGGGCGCTCGCCCGCGACATGCCGATCCGGACGCGAGCGGCCTGACCGGGTGGGCACCTGACGGGTGGAAAGTCGCGTGCTAGCTTCTGCCCATGAAAATCATTTCCGTTAGCGCTGTGGGTTTAGCGGCGCTGCTCCTGGTCAGCGGCTGCGGGGCGGACGACCCCGCCCCGGCGCGGGCCGCCTCGGTGAACGTGACCAACTGCGGGCAGAACGTCTCGGTCGCGGCCCCGCCGCAGCGCGCGCTGAGCCTGGAGCAGAACGCGACGGAGATCCTGCTCAGCCTCGGTCTGGCCGACCGGATGATCGGAACCAGCTACCAGACCGACCCCGTCCTCCCCGAGCTGCGCGACGAGTACGAGCGGGTTCCGGTTCTCGCCGCCCGCTACCCCTCCCGGGAAGCCGTGCTCGACGCGCAGCCGGACTTCGTCTACTCCACGTTCACGTCCGCGTACGCGGGTGACGCGGCCGGCGCCCGGGCCGACCTGCGGAAACTCGGAGTCCCCGCCTACCTGTCCCGGTTCGCGTGCGAGAAGCCGGCGGACGGCCAGCCGGTCGTGAACTTCGACGGTCTGTTCGCGGAGATCACCGAGGTAGCCGACCTGTTCGGCGTCTCCGACCGCGGCGCCCGCCTGGTCGCTGCCCAGCGGGCACGGCTGGACGCCGCGGTGCGCGCCGCGGACGCGCCCGCCGACACGTCGGTGCTCTGGTACTACTCCGGCACGTCGACGCCGTACGTCGCCGGCTCCGGTGGGCTGCCCGCCGCGATCAGCACGCTGCTCGGCGTCCGCAATGCCTACGGGGACGCGAAGCAGACCTGGCCGGCGGGCAACTGGGAGCAGATCGCCGAGCGGAATCCCGACGTCATCGTCGTCGCCGACCTCACCCGCGGAGGAGACGGCGACAGCGCGCGATCCAAGATCGACTTCCTGCGCTCCAACCCGGTGACCGCGCAGCTGGACGCGGTGAAGGCGGGCCGGTTCATCACGGTCTCGGGTTCGTCGATGGATCCGTCGGTGCGCAGCGTGGCGGCGGTCGAGCAGGTCAGCGCCGGGCTTGCGGAGCTGCCCCGATGAGCGCGCTCGACCCCGACGTCGGTCGGCGGCTGCTGGAGGAGTGGGACGTCCAGCAGAGCGCGTACGTCGCGCACCGGGAGCAGCGCTTCGGTGTGCTGCTGGAGGTGGTGCGGCTGCACCTGGGCGACGAGGTGACGGTGCTGGACCTGGCGTGCGGACCCGGCGCGATCTCGGAGCGAGTACTGACCGCGCTTCCCGGTGCGTCGACGATCGCCGTCGACTACGACCCGATCCTGCTGACGGTGGCGCGCGCCGCGCTGGCGGTCCACGGGGACCGGGCGCGGGTGCTCGACGTCGACTTGGCCGCGCCCGGGTGGACGCGTGCGCTCGGCGTCGAGAAGGTGGACGCGGTGCTCAGCTCCACCGCGCTGCACTGGCTCTCCCCGGCGCAGCTGCTCGCGACCTATGAGGCCGCGGCGACGCTGCTCCGGCCGGGCGGCCTGCTGCTCAACGCCGACCACCTGCGGTTCGACGCCGCGTTCCCGACGCTCCGCACGCTGGCCGAGCAGCACGACGCGCAGACCCAGCGGGCCGGATTCGCGGCCGGCGCGCTGGAGTACGACGCCTGGTACGCCGAGGCCGCGCGGGAACCGGCGTTGGCTGCACTGGGCCCGGAGCGGCAGCGGCGGTTCGCCGATCGGCCGCCGCAGGCCCTGGCGCCGCTCGACTTCCACCTCGCCGCCCTGCGCGCGGCCGGTTTCGCCGAGGTCGGAACCGTCTGGCAGTACTTCGACGACTACGTCGTGCTCGCGCGACGATGACGGCGACGCTCTCCCGGCGGCCGATGTCCGGGTGGGTGCTCGCCGCCGCGCTGAGCGGCCTCGCGCTCAGCGTGCTCGGTGCCGTGACCGTCGGCGTGGCCGACCTCTCGCCGGTCGACGTGTCCCGGAGCCTCGCCCGGCACGTCGGCCTGCCGGTCACCCCGCTGCCGCCGCTGGCCGACAGCATCGTGTGGCAGCTCCGGCTGCCGCGCGTCCTGCTCGCCGGGCTGGTCGGTGCCGGCCTGGCCGTGTGCGGTGCGGTGCTGCAGGCGCTGACCCGCAACCCGCTCGCCGACCCGTACCTGCTCGGGATCTCCGCGGGCGCGTCCACCGGCGCGGTCTCGGTGCTGGTGTTCGGGCTGGGCGTCGGCGCGATCGCGCTCTCCACCGGCGCGCTGCTCGGCAGCCTCGCCGCGTTCGGCGCGGCGCTCCTGCTGGCCGGTCGGCGGTGGACCGAGCCGCGGCGGATCCTGCTGGCCGGCGTTGCCGTCGGCCAGCTGTTCGCCGCGGCGACCAGCCTCGTCGTCGTGTCGGACGCGACCGCCCAGCAGACCCGCAGCATCACGTTCTGGCTGCTCGGGTCGCTGACGATGGCGAGCTGGGCCACGGTGGCGCTGAGCGCGGCGGTGGGTGGGGTCGCGCTGACGATCTGCTGGGCGGCCGCACCCGCACTCGACGCGTTCTCGTTCGGAACGGACGTGGCGCAGTCCCTCGGATTCGCGCCCGCCCGGGTCCGAGCCGTCCTGTTCGTCACCACCGCACTCCTGACCGCCGTCCTCGTCGCGGCCAGCGGCGCGATCGGCTTCGTCGGCCTCGTCATCCCGCACGCGGCCCGCTTCCTGGTCGGCGCGCGGCACCGCGTGCTGCTCCCGGCCTGCGCGCTGATCGGCAGCACGTTCCTGATCTGGGCCGACACCGCCGCCCGGACCGTGTTCACCCCGCAGGAGATCCCGGTCGGGGTGGTGACCGCGCTCGTCGGCGTCCCGGCGTTCGCGGTGCTGCTCCGTCGACGTTCGGGGGAGCGATGAGGCTGCAGGCGCACGCGCTCGACCTCGCCGTCCGGACGAAACGGCTCGTCGTGAGCGCGACGCTGGACGCCCCCTCCGGCAGCTTCGTCGGCCTGGTCGGTCCGAACGGTTCGGGCAAGACGAGCCTGCTGCGGCTGCTCGCCGGTCTGTCCCGGCCCGACTCCGGCCGGATCCTGCTGGACGACGTCGACCGCGCCACCCTCAGCCGGCGGGCGCTGGCCCGGCGCGTCGCGTACGTCGGTCAGCACACCGCGCCGGACGCCGATCTGACCGTGCGGGACGTCCTGCTGCTCGCGCGCATCCCGCACCGGGCGTTGCTCGCGCCGGTCACGGCGGCGGATCACGAGGCGGTGGACGATTCGCTCGACCGGGCCGGGCTCTCCGGGTACGGGCCGCGGGACTGGGCGTCGCTCTCCGGGGGTGAGCAGCAGCGCGTCAACATCGCGCGGGCGCTGCTGCAACGCCCGGACGTGTTGCTGCTGGACGAGCCGACGAACCATCTCGACATCCGCCACCAGCTGGAACTGCTCGACGACCTCGCGCGGTCCCCGCTGACCGTCGTCGCGGCGCTGCACGGCCTGGACCTCGCCGCCCGGTTCTGCGACCGCCTCGTCCTGCTCGACGCCGGGCGGGTGGTGGCCGCGGGACCGCCGGTGGAGGTGCTCACCCCGGAGCGGATCGCCGCGGTGTTCGGGGTGGCCGCCGACGTCACGCTCGATGAGGAGGGGCGTCCGCTGCTGCGGTGGTACCGCCTGCCGTTGGCGGGGGCGACAACTTAACGTGGTAATCCGGGCCCGGATGAGGACGATGAGTTGTCGGCCCCGAGAGGAGACACCGTGTCGGAGAAGAACGTCGCAGGACCCGGGCGGCGGCGTCAGAACGACATCTACCGGGCCGGCGTCCTCGGCCGGCGGCCTGCCGTCCCGACGGACTTCCCCGAGCTGGAGCGCCGGGCGCGGAAGGCCAGCACCGCGACCGGCTGGGCCTACGTCGCCGGGGGCGCCGGTCAGGGACGGACGATGCGCAACAACCGGGCCGCGTTCGACCGCTGGGCGATCGTGCCCCGGATGCTGCGCGGCCACGCGACGCGGAACCTGTCACGGAACCTGCTGGGGACCGAGCTGACCGCGCCGATCCTGCTCGCACCGGTCGGGGCCGGCCAGCTGATCGCGCCCGACGCCGACCTGCACACCGCCCGCGCCGCCGCCGCGACCGGCGTGCCGTACGTCTTCACCAACCAGGGCGGCACTCCGATGGAGGAGGCCGCCGCGGCGATGGGGGACACGCCCCGCTGGGTGCAGCTCTACTGGAGTACCGACGAAGGGCTGGTCGACAGCCTGATCCAGCGGGCCGAGGCGATCGGTGCCGGTGCGCTGGTGATCACGCTCGACACGACGCTGCTCGGGTGGCGGCCCCAAGACCTCAACCTGGGCTCGCTGCCGTTCGCGCGCGGACTCGGCATCGCGCAGTACACCTCCGACCCCCGCTTCCGGCAGCTGGTGGCCGAGCGGATCCGGCGCGCCGCGTCCGCCCGGCCCGAGGTGACGCTCGGCGCGATCAAGTCGCTGCTCTCGATCACCCGCAACCATCCGGGCTCGTTCCTCGACAACCTCCGTTCGCCGGAGCCGCGCGCGTCGGTGGAGACGTTCCTCGACATCTACTCCAACCCCCGGCTGAGCTGGGACCACATCGCCACCCTGCGCGACCGCACCCGGCTGCCGGTCGTCCTCAAAGGCATCGTGCACCCCGACGACGCGAAGCAGGCGTTCGCTCTCGGGGTCGAGGGGATCGTGGTGTCGAACCACGGCGGGCGGCAGATCGACAGCTCGATCGCGGCCCTCGACGCGCTCGTCCGGGTGCGCGAGGCGGTCGGACCGGACGCGACCGTGCTGATGGACAGCGGGATCCGCAGCGGGGCCGACGTGTTCACCGCGCTCGCGCTCGGGGCCGACGCCGTCCTGCTCGGGCGGCCGTACATGTACGGTCTGGCGATCGCCGGGCAGCGCGGGGTCGAGGAGGTCATCGCGAACGTGATCGCCGAGCTGGAGCTGACGATGGCGCTGACCGGCGTCCAGAACCTCGCCGAGATCACCCGCGACCTGGTCGTGCGCAACCCGTGATCCGGTGTCGCGGCCGCGCAGGCGGGTAGCACCGGATCATGCGGGTAGAGCTGGAGGAGACAGCAGAGCTGCGATTCGGAGACGGGTCGCCGGTGCGTGCGGCGTCGGCGATCGCGCCGTTCGGCGACGGGTGGCTCGTCGTCCAGGACGACGCGACCCACGCGGCGTGGTGGCGGGTGGGCGCGGTGACCGCGGTGCGCGTCGTCGAGCCGGTCGACGGGCTGGACGTCTTCAGCGAGGCCGAGGGCACCAAACACCTCAAGCCGGACTTCGAGGCGGCGTGCCCGGTGGCGCCGGATCGGGTGCTGCTGCTCGGCTCCGGCTCGGCGGCCGCGCGGACCCGCGCGTCGCTGGTGACGTCGCAGGGCGCGTTCACCGTCGCGGACCTGACCCCGGTGTACCGGGCGGTCGCCGACGCGCTCGGTCTGCGGGACGGCCAGCTGAACCTGGAGGGTGCGTGCCGGGTGGGGGACCGGATGCGGTGGTTCCAGCGCGGCAACCTGCACGCGGGCGTGCCGACGATGTCGGTCGACGTCGATCTGGCGGCGCTGCTGGCGGCGGTCACCGGGGTCGGCTCCGCCGACCGGGTGGAGGTCGGTGCCGTGCGGCGGTACGACCTCGGCGCGGTCGACGGCGTCGGGCTCGCCGTCACCGACGCGGTGACGCTCCCCGATCGGCGGGTGCTGGTCAGCGCGGCGGCCGAGGACACTCCCAACGCGGTCGACGACGGGCCGGTGGTCGCCTCGGCGCTGGCCCTGATCGACGGCGACGAGGTGCGGGCCACCGTCGAGCTCCCGGAACACTCCGGCGGGGCGCACAAGGTGGAGGGCCTGGCGATTCGTGAGGAGACCACGGACGGCGTGCGGTTGTGGGCGGTCGTGGACGCCGACGACCCGGCGGCGGCGTCGCAGCAGCTGGTGCTACGCCTCCGCTGGTGACCGCTCAACCGGCAGGCGTCGCCTTGCCGGTCACGGCGAGGTAGATGAAGAGGGCCGCCACTCCGATGAAAAGGACGTGGAAGAGCCGGACGACGATCGGCTTGTCGAAACCCGGTGGCGGGCTGCCGAACCGCGGGCGGTGCGCCGCGAGCCGGTCGGCGGCGCCGCCGACGTTGAACACGACGACCAGTGCGTAGGCGACGCCGGTGCCGGCGAAAGCGATCACCGCGGCCGGTGTCCAGGAGGCATCCGTCGAGAAGGCGACGAACGCGGCGAGCAGCGCGATCGCGTAAGCGATGAAGAGGGCACGAGTGAGCGGGGTGAACGCGCTGCGGCTCCGCGTGGTTGTCTCCATGCGGGGGGCAATTCCCGGAGGCGCCGCTGTCTACACCGGACAAGCGACCGCGCCGGTCACAGCCCAGCGGCGATCGAGTTGATCAACGCCCGTGACTCGTCGGGCGGCGCTGCGAGTTCTTCCAGCCTGCGGTAGATCGCACGGTAGCGGCGGCACGTCCGTGTGGCCGCAGGCTCTCCGATCGAGTGTCCTCGCGATCGCTGGTTCTGGCGGCCCGGTCGAGGGTCGGTGCCGGGGTGGAGCTTCGGCTGTTGAAGGATGTCGGACGAGGCACCGGGGCGGGCATTCCGAGTAAGGGGCAACGATGGAGTACGAGACGATCCGCTACGAGGTCAGCGACCGCATCCTGACGTTGACGCTGGACCGGCCGGACCAGCTCAACGCGTTCACCGTGCGGATGGCCGAGGAGCTGGTCGACGCGTTCGGCCGGGCCGGCGCGGACGACGACGTCGCGGCGATCGTCGTCACGGGCAGCGGGCGGGCGTTCTGCGCCGGGATGGACCTGTCGGCGTCCGGCAACGTCTTCGGGCTCGACGAGTCGCTGCGCCCGACGCCGGACGAGCTGCGGGAGCGCCTGGACGACCCGGAGATCCTGCACGGCGTCCGGGACACCGGCGGCCGGGTCTCGCTGGCGATCTACGCGTGCACGAAGCCGGTGATCGCCGCGATCAACGGCCCCGCGGTCGGCATCGGGGCGACGATGACGCTGCCGATGGACGTCCGCCTCGCGTCCGAGAAGGCCCGGATCGGGTTCGTGTTCGGCAAGCTCGGGATCGTGCCGGAGGCCTGCAGTTCCTGGTTCCTGCCGCGGATCGTCGGGATCAGCCGGGCCCTGGAGTGGACCTACTCGGCCGACATCCTGTCCGCGGCCGAGGCCCACGAGGGCGGGCTGGTGCGGCAGGTCCTCCCGCCGGACGAGCTGCTCCCGGCCGCGTACGCGCTGGCCGCGAAGTTCACGACCGATCGGTCACCGGTGGCGACGGCGCTGACCCGGCAGCTGATGTACCGCAACAGCGCCCAGCCGCACCCGCTGGAGGCGCACCTGAGCGACTCGCTGGCGATGTTCTACACGAGCATCGGCGACGGCAAGGAGGGCGTGCAGGCGTTCCGGGAGAAGCGGAAACCCCACTTCGGTGGCCGGGCCAGCCACGATGTCCCGGACGTGTTCCCGACCGCGGACTGAGGTGCGAGGCGCCTCCGAGGTGAAGGCGCCCCGCGGCGCTCAGAAGAAGCGACCGGTTGTCACGGTGCCCTCGAACCGGCGGGTGTCGGCCGCGGACGGGCCGACGTCGAAGCTGGTCGTCTTCTTCTTGGTGATCCTTCCGACGTGCACCTTCTCGGTCTGCGACACAAAGACCGGCTGACCGTCCTTGGCCAGGTAGGCGATGTACACGGCCGCTGCCGCGAGTTGCTTGCCGTACTTGCAGATGCTGGTGATGTCGGCGACCTTGTTGGTGATCTCCGCGTCGTAGGCGGCGACGCGGGCCAGGTAGTTCGGGCTGTTCTTCAGCTATTTCAGCTTCTTCACGACCGCGCCGAGGCCGCAGGCGACCGTGCTCACCGCCGCGCCGTCGACGAGATTGCGCACGATGCGCTCGGCGTCGGCACCGCTGTAGGTGCCGGACAGAACCTTCGGCGGGGGATCCGCCGCGACGGCCGGGGCCGCGAGGACGAAAGTGGAGAAGAGGAACGCGACGGCGGTGATCGCCGTGGCGAGGGTTCGACGCATATCGGGTGTCCTTTCGCTGGGCACGTGAGCCCAACGGTCTTTACGTCCCTCACCGTCGTGGGTCGTTCACCCGGTCGTCTCCCGCCGAAATGCTCCTTCGTACTACCTGTTAGTCCGGTTGCGGAGGCGGCTCCGGTCAGAGGTCGACGACGGCGACGGTCTCGCCGTCGCTCTGTTCGCCGGTGAGGCGGAAGCCGAGCTTGAGATAGAACGGCCCCGGCCCGCCGTCCCGAGGCTCCCAGGTGACGTAGGCGCGGGTGCCGCCGCGGCGGCGGATCTCGGCGCAGACCGCGTCGACGGCGAACCGGCCATAGCCGTTGCCCTGTGCGTCGCCGGCGATGTTCAGGCGCCAGAGCCCGGAGCGCCGGTCGTCGGGGTTCCGGTCGGGCGCCCACGGCAGGTCGAGGAAGGCCATGACGAAGCCGACCAGCCGTGGGCCGTCGTAGATCAACCGGGGCCACGCGTTGTCCCGGTAGACGTACGCCTCGGCCAGCGACCGGATCACCGGCGCGACGAGGTCCTCCTGGTCGGGGCGCACGGTCAGGGCGAGCGCCGCCTCGTAGTTCGACGGGGTGATCTGCTGCAGTCGCATGCCGTCGGACCGTAGCGGTTCGCCGGCTCAGCTCCCCGGCGGACGATACGACGGGCGGAGCGCGTCGGAGACGGTCTTGGCGCCGCCGTGGGAGCCGGCGCCACCGTCCACCGGAATCTCGGCGCCGGTGACGAACGAGGCCGCGTCGCTGAGGAGGAAGGCCACTACCTCGGCCACCTCCTCGGGACGTCCGGCGCGGCCGAGCGGGGTCTCGGCGACGGCGGCGGCACGGAACGCGGTGACGGCCGACGCGGTCATCGGCGTCTCGACGAACCCGGGGTGGACGATGTTGACCCGGATGCCGCGGGGGCCGAGCTCCAGACAGGCGGCGTGCGTCAGGCCGCGCAGCGACCACTTGCTGGCGGTGTACGCGATCGGGTAGTGGCCCTGCACGGCGGCGAGCGAGCCCACGTTGACGATCGACGCGCCGGCGGGCATCAGCGGCGTCAACGCCTGGATCCCCAGCAGGGGGCCGAGGACGTTGACGTCCTGCACGTGCGTGAACGCGTCGGGCGTGACGTCGCCGAGCCGAGCGCGCCAGGTGGTTCCCGCGCAGTTCACCACCCCGTGCACCGGCTGCTGCCGGTCGCGCAGCTCGTCGGCGAGCGCCGCCCAGGCGGCTTCCTTCCGGACGTCGAAGGCCCGGACGTCGGGAGCCCGGACGTCGGGGGTCGCCTCGTCGGACCGGGTCGTGACCAGGTCGAGCCCGAGCACGTTGGCACCGGTCGCCCGGAGCTTCGCCGCTACCGCCGCACCGATGCCGGACCCGGCACCGGTCACCACGACGGTCGGTGTCGTCACCGGGCGACCCCGGCCCTCCGGGCGACCTCGGCGCTCCGCGCGGCCGCAGGGTCGCGGCGGCGGACGGCCGGGAGCGCCGGTGCGGGCGCCGCGCTGGTGACCCGGTTGGTGAGCGTGCCGATGCCCTCGACGGTCAGCGTCACCTCGTCACCGTCGCGCAGCGGCGGCGGGTCCTGCTGCCCGCGGCGACCCCACAGCTCGGCGAGGCATCCGCCGTTGCCGACGGTGCCGGAGCCGAGCACGTCCCCGGCGACGACCCGGCTGCTGCGGGACGCGTAGGCGATCATCGTCTCGAACGTCCAGCCCATGTTCGAGAGCAGGTCGCGGCCGACGACCTCACCGTTGACGGCGGCGGTGCACTGCAGGTCCAGGAATCCGTCGCCGTCGCGGTACGGCTCGAGCTCGTCCGCGGTCACGATCCACGGACCGAGGGTGCTGGCGAAGTCCTTGCCCTTGGCCGGACCGAGGTTGACCTTCATCTCCCGGCTCTGCAGGTCCCGCGCCGACCAGTCGTTGAGGACGGTGTACCCGAAGACGACGTCCCGGGCCTGCTCGACCGAGAGGTTGTGGCCGTCGGAGCCGATAACGACCGCGACCTCCAGCTCGAAGTCGCGGGCGACGGAGTCGGCCGGGAACGGCACGTCCTGGCCGGGGCCGAGGATCGTGTGCGGGTTGGTGAAGTAGAACGTCGGGGCGGCGTACCAGGCCTCCGGCACGCCGCCGGTGCCGTCGACGCTGCGCCGTACGCCCTCGACGTGCTCGGCGAACGCGACGAAGTCACGGACGCTCGCCGGGGCGAGCGGCGGGAGCAGCCGCACGTCGGCGAGTGGGACGCCGGCCGAGTGGGCGACGGTCTCGGCGCCGAGCGCCAGCGCCGCGTCGAGCCCCAGCGCGACGACCGCGCGGGCGTCGAGGTCGTCGGCGAACGGGTGGATGCGGTCGTCGCTGACGACTCCGGCGTGCTGCCCGCCGTTGTGCACGTAGGTGGCGATCCGCATGCGGCTCCTTCGCCGAGTCGTTCGTGCCGACGACGGCAGGATGACCCTGCGGTTTCCGGCCGATTACCGATGACTCGACCACTCTCGGGCAGCAGCCGGGCCATGGGGAAGACCGATTTCCTGATGCCGGCCATTCGCCCAGTCAATGGCTGCGGGCGCGGTCAGACCTCGCGGTCGTCCGCGCGGACCGCGGGCCTGTCGTCGGGCTCACCGGTGACCCGGACGGTGAACCACACCGTCTTGCCGCCGTGGTGGTCCTCGGCGCCCCAACGGTCCGCGATGTGTTCGACGAGCTGCATGCCCCGTCCGCGGGCGGCCCGGTGGTCGAGCTGGCGGACCATCGGGCGCACCGAGGAGCCGTCGGTGAGTGCTACCCGAAGCCAGTCGCCGGAGTGCGACAGCTCGAGCTGGAAGCTGGATTCGCCGCCGACGTGCTCGACGGCGTTGGAGACCACTTCGCTGACGAGCAGTACGACGTCGGTGTGGTGCTCCGTGGCGACACCCCAGGCGGTGAGCAGGCTGGTCGTGATGCGCCGGGCGGTCTCGGGGGAGCCGGGTGCGGGTGGGAGGTCGATGCGGGCGTTGGACGTGGTCATTCGGGCCTCGGTCAGGTCGTTCGTCGCCGGGACGCGCACCCGGGGCGTCGGGTCCGTCGCGCGTCGCAATCCAGTCTGTGCCCACTGCGCCCGGCGCGTATGCGGAATTCTCGGCGCGTGAGACGCGACACGCCGTCAGGTTCTCGACACTCTACGGTCACGTGACCGAGCGCGGAATGCGGAGCGCCCGCCGAGCCTTGGTCGGAGCATGGAGTCTCCGGCGTGGCGAGCACCCGTCTCCTGGCAAGCGTCGGCGTCCCCCGCCGACGCGGTGTCGAACCTGCTCGATCGATTGCGGTGGACGGCGATCGGCTACTCCCGGGACGCGATCGGGCCGGGCGCCGGCCGATCGTTCCGGGGTGCCGAGACGCGATTCCACCACGTGGTCGCCGGCACCGTGACGATCATCGGATCGGCGGGCCCGGTGCGGCTGGGGCCGAACGACGCGGCCCTCGCGCTGCGCGGCGGGGACTACGCGGTCCGGGCGGAGACGACCGCGGTGGTGCTCAGCGCGGCGCTCGAGGAGGTCGGCGGGCCGGACCTGGTCGCCGATCGACTGCCGCTGTTGCTGCTGAACTGCGGCTTCGCGACGAAGGAGCCGCTGGCCGCGATGTTGCTGGACCGGATGGAGGCCGAGGTCGCGGACGCCCGGCCGGGGGCGGCGTCGGTGGTGTCGCAGCTGGCGAACGTCGTCGCGGCCACGGCGTTGCGGGCCTGGGTGGAGAACGGCTGTGACGTCGAGGGCTGGCACCGGGCGGCGGGCGACCCGGACATCGCGCGGGTGACCGCTGCCGTCCGCGACGATCCGGGCCAGCCCTGGACCGTGGACCGGCTGGCCCGGGTCGCGCACGCCTCCCGGTCGATGTTCGCGGAGCGGTTCCGGCTGGTCGTGGGGGAGTCGCCGGGGCGGTACGTGCTGCGGATCCGGATGGAGCGCGCCAAGCAGTTGCTCCGCCGGGACGGGTGGTCGGTGGCGCGGACCGCGGTCGCGCTCGGGTACGGCTCGGAGGCGGCATTCAGCCGGGCGTTCCGTCGCTTCGTCGGCGTGCCCCCGAGCGCCTGGCGCCAGACTTCCCGCCCGGCGGCGGACGGTCCCGGCCTCCCACCCGTGGTGGGGGCCGGAGCCGGCGCCGACGTCACGAGCGGCGCAGCGCCGCGAGGCTGAGGCCGCCGAGCACCGCGGCGACACCACCCGTCACCAGGGCGGCTCGCACGCCCGCGCCGTCGACCAGCAGACCACCGGCGAACGCGCCCACCGCGATCGCGACCTGGAACGTTGCGATCATCAGCCCGCCGGCGCTCTCCAGCCGGTCCGGCTCGGTCCGCGCGATCCAGGTCTGGAACGCGGTGGGCACCGCACCGAAGCCGATGCCCCACACGGCGACCGCGACGAACACCAGCGCGGTCGTGTCCACCGCGGCGGCGAAGGCCAGCGTCGCGCCGCCGATCAGCAGCGGCGCGCCCAGGACGAGCAGCGGCAGCCGCCGGTCGGCGAGCGGGCCGGCCGCCAGGTTGCCGACGACGTTCGCGACGCCGAAGAGCAGCAGCAGCGCCGCGAGCAGCCCGGCGTTCAGCCCTTGCACCAGCGCCGTCGCGGTGCGGAGGTAGGTGAACGCGGCGAAGTGCCCGGCGGCGACCAGGCCGATCGCGATCAGCCCGGCGAACAGCACCGGCCGGCGCAGCGTCTCGGCGAGCGTGCGCAGCCCGGGGGAGCCGCTCGGCGGCACGGCAGGCAGCCACCGCGCTTGCGCCAGCACGGTCAGGAGACCCGCGCCCGCCGCGAGCGCGAACACGCCCCGCCAGCCCCAGACCTCGCCGAGGTAGGCACCGAGCGGCACCGCGGCCACGGCCGCGACCGTGCTGCCCAAGTTGACGACGGTCAACGCCCGGCCCAGCCGGTCGGCCGGGACCAGCGCGGACGTCACCGAGATCGAGAACGCCCAGAATCCGGCGAGCGCGGCGCCGAGCAGCAGCCGGGAGACCAGCAGCAGCCAGTAGCTCGGCGTCAGAGCCACCAGGACGTTGGAGACGACGGCGAGCGCCATCAGTCCGATGAGCACGACCCGACGATCCTGCCGGGGGAGCAGCACCGCGATCGTGGGGGCGACGATCGCGCCCATCAGCGCGGTCACGGTGACCGCCTGGCCGGCGGTGCCCTCGCTGACGCCGAGGTCGGCGGCGATCCGGGGCAGCATGCTCGCGGGCAGGAACTCGCTCGCCACCAGCGTGAAGATGCCCAAGCCGATCGAGGCGACCGCACGCCAATCGGCGGTAACCGGTGGTGCGGCGGTGGCGGTGTCGGTCATCGTGTGTGCTCCTCGAAGCCGTGGGAGGTGGTGGCTTCGAGGCTGCTGCGGTGGCGGCCGGGCTACTTGATCGCCCGTCTTCGGTACCTGACCGAACGTCCGCAAGAAACGACACGGCCCCCGGTACCGCGAACGGAACCGGGAGCCGCAGCCTGCGGATCAGGAGGTGGGCACCGCCTGCTTCTCGGCGAAGAGCCGCGCCCACTCGGCGCGGGACCGGATCGAGGTGTCGACGTCGGTCGCCTTGGCGCGCAGGGCGCCGACCGTCGCCTGCTCCCGGGGGATCTTCGTGAACGGGTCCCAGTTGAAGAACCGGGCCGAGTTCTCCCAGGTGATCTTGTTGATGTCGGAGTCGCTCGCCCCCGCGGCCACCAGCTCGGCGTGCACCTTCTCGGGTGCGTCCGGCCAGAAGCAGTCGGAGTGCGGGTAGTCGCACTCCCAGGCGATCGTGTCGATGCCGATCTCGTGGCGCAGCTTCAGCGCCGTCGGGTCGGTGACGTAGCACGCCAGCGAGTGCTCGCGGAACACCTCGCTGGGCAGCTTGCCGCCGAAGTCACGGCGCAGCCAGCGCTGGTTCGTGTAGTGCCGGTCCGAACGGTCCAGGTAGAACGGGATCCAGCCGATGCCACCCTCGGAGAACGCGAACTTCAAGTCCGGGTAGGTGCGCATCGCCGGGCCCCACAGCAGGTCCTGGGCGCAGAGCGAGGAGATCTGCGGGGCCAGCACCATCAGGTTGTCGATCGGCGCGTCCTTCGCCAGGTCCAGCGCGGCGAAACCGGTGCCGATGTGGCAGCACATCACCAGGTTGTTGTCGGACAGCGCCTGGAAGACCGGACCCCAGTAGTCGAGGTCGTGGTAGCTGGGCAGTCCCTCGAGGTGCGGCAGTTCGGGCATCGTGATCGCCCGGACGCCCTTCTTGGCGACCCGCTCGATCTCCTTGATCATCGCCTCGGGGTTCCACGTCGGCATCAGCGCGAGCGGGATGAAGCGGTCGGGGTAGGCGGCGGCCCACTCGTCGATGTGCCAGTCGTTGTAGGCCGACACCATCACGAGCGTGATGTCGTCCTTCAGCTGGTTCAGGTGGCGCGCGCTGAACCCGGCGAAGGTCGGAAAGCACATCGACGCGAGGATGCCGTTGCGGTCCATGTCGCGGACGCGCTCGTGGACGTCGTACACGCCCGGTCGCATCTCGGCGAAGATCGCGGGGTCGAGACCCCACTCCTCCGGCGGCCAGGAGACGACCGCGTTGAGGCCGACGACGCCGGTCTGCTTGCCGCGGTACATCCACTGGTCGATGCCGCGGTCGTCGGTGATGACGTGGGGCGCGTACTCGGCCCACTTGGCCGGGACGTGGCGGGCGAACATTTCCGGCGGTTCGACGACGTGGTCGTCGATGCTCACCAGCACCATATCGTCGATGTTCATGCGGCTCCTCGTTGAGTGCAGGGGATCCGCCGTCCGCTCCGGGGACTCAGCGGGGTGAAGGGGGGTCACTTCTTTGTACGCTGAGAAGTGATGAGCATCGGTGCACGGTCGGTCAACAATCCTGCAGAAGCGGCCACGGTCCCCCTGATCGACATCCGTCAGGGCGGCGGCGCCCTTGCGGGCAGCTACCTGTACGAAGGCGACCACCTGGTCACCGGCTGGCACCACCACGACATGCACCAGATCGAGTACGCGGTCGGCGGGGTGGTCGAGGTGGAGACCGCCGACGCCCACTACCTGCTGCCGCCGCACCAGTTCGCCTGGATCCCGGCCGGGCTCGCCCATCGCGCCACGATGAGCGCCGACCTGCGGACGGTGTCGGTGATGTTCGGTCCGGAGCTGATCGCGCGGCCCGGCGACCGGGTTCGCATCCTGGCGGCGTCGGCGCTGATCCGGGAGATGATCGTCTACTCGCTCCGGTGGCCGATCGACCGCGCGGGCGGCGATCGGGTGGCCGACGACTACTTCCGGGCGCTGGGGCACGTCGTCTCCGACGCGCTGGACCACGAGGCGCCGCTGAGCCTGCCCAACTCGTCCGACCCGATCGTGGCCGCGGCGATGGAGTACACCAGGGAGCACCTGGACGAGGTCACGATCGACCGGGTGTGCCGCGCGACCGCGGTGTCCGAGCGGACGCTGCGGCGGCAGTTCTCGGCCACGGTCGGGATGTCCTGGCGGGCCTATCTGCTGCGGGCCCGCCTGCTGCGGGCGATGGCGCTCCTCGCGACGCCCGACCGGTCGGTGGGCGAGGTGGCGGCGGCCGTGGGATTCGCCGACGTCAGCGCGTTCGCCCGGGCGTTCGGCCAGCAGTGCGGGGAGACGCCGTCCGCCTATCGGAATCGCGTCCGCGCTCTACCCTGAGCGCATGTCGTTGTCGCCCCGTCTCGCTGCGATCGTGCGAGCACTGCCACTACGTCCGGACTCGCGGGTGCTGGAGATCGGGTGCGGTCCCGGTGCGGCGGCGAGGGCGGTCGCGGCGATGCTCACCACCGGCCACATCCTCGGCATCGACCGCTCGGCTCGGGCGATCACCCAGGGGGAGACCGCCGCCGCGGCCGAGATCGCGTCCGGCCGGATGAGCCTCCGCGCGGTCGCCGCCGAGGACTTCGTGCTGCGCGCCGGCGAGCAGCCGTTCGACCTGGTGTTCGCGGTCCGGGTCGGCGCGCTCGACGGGCGTCATCCGCAGCTCGGTGAACGTGTGCTGCAGCAGATCGCGCTGGCGACGACGCCCGATGCGCGGCTGTTCGTCGACGGCGGTGACCCGCTGCGGGAGGTCCCGATACCGCGGCCGTGAATTCACAGCGTTCTCCGGGCTACCGCACGGTTCGCTGTCAGGTTTCCCAGCGATCGTGGGCTGGTCGTTGATCGATCGGAGGAACTGATGCAGCACGGTCAGCCCGGCAAGGGCGTCGCGACCTACCAGGGGCGTCCGCTACCCCGACCGGACGAGGAGGTCGTCGACCAGGGCCTCGGCTTCGACCTGGGCACGATGGGCCGACGCCGGGCGCTGAGGATGCTGGGGCTCGGCGCCACCGCGCTCGGCTTGGCGGCCTGCAGTCCCGAGACGTCCGCGTCGACGTCGGCGTCGGCGTCGGCGACTTCGGCCTCGGCGTCATCGGGGGAGATCCCGGAGGAGACGGCCGGCCCGTACCCGGGTGACGGGTCGAACGGCCCGGACGTGCTGCAGCAGAGCGGCGTCGTCCGCAGCGACATCCGGACCAGCTTCGGCGACGCGAGCGGCACGGCCGAGGGCGTGACGATGACGCTGGAGTTGACGATCACGGACCTGGCCAACGGCGGCAAGCCGTTCGCCGGCACCGCGGTCTACGTCTGGCAGTGCGACCGGGAGGAGCGTTACTCGCTCTACTCCGACGGCGCCACCGACCAGAACTACCTGCGGGGCGTCCAGATCGCCGACGCCTCCGGCGTGGTGCGGTTCACCAGCATCTTCCCCGCCTGTTACCGCGGACGGTGGCCGCACGTCCACTTCGAGGTCTACCCCGACCAGGCCTCGATCGCCGACGCCGGCAACACGATCGCGACGTCCCAGGTCGCGCTGCCGAAGGACGCCTGCGACAAGGTCTACGCGACGGCCGGCTACGAGTCGTCGGTGGCGAACCTCGCCCAGATCAGCCTGCAGAGCGACAACATCTTCGGTGACGACGCCGGCGCGTCCCAGCTGGGCACCGTGACCGGCGACGTTACCAGCGGGTACACGGTGAGGCTGGCGGTCGGCGTGGACACCAGGACCGCCCCGGCCCGCTGAGTGGCGTGTGTGCATTTACCCCACCGTGGGGTGGGGTAAATGCACCCGAGCTCAGCAGTTGTTCGGTGCCGGCCTCCCGGCGAAACGGTCGGTCAGGAACTTCAGGACGTCGGGGGCCGAGGCCACCAGCGTCGTGACGTGCTCTCCGACGAACGTGGCCCACCGGACCTTCACCCCGGCGGCGCAGTACTGCCGGCGCAGTGTCTGGGCCTGGGAGAGCGGGATGATCTCGTCGTGGGTGCCGTGGAACAGGTAGACCGGCGCCTTCGGCGGTGCGGACCCGAGCTCGTTCTCGGCCAGCCGGGCGCGCCACTGCGGCGTCGCGAGCGGATTGGTCGTCGTGTAGTCGGCGATGCGCTGGAAGGCGTAGCCGAACACCGCGTCGACGCAGGCGCCCTGCTGGGTCGCGTAGAGCTGCTTGCCCTTCTCGTTGAGGAAGGCGGGCAGGTTCAGCTCCGGGTAGGCGGCGTCCAGGCCCAGGGCGGCCAGCAGCGCGAACCCGAACCCGAGCGTGCCGTCCAGGCTGGTGGCGACGACGTCGAGGTCGGCCGGAGTTCCGCCCGCGGTGATGCCGACGACGTTCAGCTCCGGCGCGTACGTCGGGGCCAGCTCACCGGCCCAGGCCGCGCCGCCCCCACCCTGCGAGTATCCGGCGAACCCGACCGGCCCACCGGCGCGCAACCCGGTGGCCGGGAGGCGGGTGGCCGCCCGGACGACGTCGATGACACCGTGCCCCTCGGAGCGGCCGACGATGTACGGGTGCGTCCCCGGGGTGCCGAGCCCTTCGTAGTCGGTGATCGCCACCGCCCAGCCGCGCCGCAGCATCGCGTCGATGAAGAGCGGTTTCTCGTAGTCGGGCTGGAACTTCGACGGCGCGCAACTGTCGCCGATGCCGCGGGTCCCACTCGCGACCGACACGATCGGCCGGGTGCCGGGCCCTCGCCAGGCCAGCTTCGGGACCAGCACCCGGCCGGACACCGCGATCGGGGTGCCGAGCGCGGACCGGGACCCGTAGAGGACGAGGTAGCCCTTGTTGATCAGGTCGTCGGGCAGCTGCCGCCACCAGATCACGTCGCCGTCGGCCCCGGCCGGCAGCGGGCTGGGCGGGGTGTAGAACGCGTCGCCGCTCGGGCCGGTGGGCGGTGGCGCCGCCGCGGCCGGGCTCGCGCGGAAGGCCGGCGCGACCAGCGTCGCGAGGACCAGCGCCACGGTGGCCACCAGAGTCCCGGCGCCACGCCGGGTCCGGAAGATGCTCGTCATGGAACTCCTCGTCGAGTCCGTGGGGTCCGCCGTCGTGGGGGTCGCTCCGGCCGGGGTACCGGCCCACACGCTAGGGAGGGCAACCGAGAGAAAGAACCCGTTGCAGGTCTCGTTACTGGCGAGTAACCTGACGGCCCTCCCGGTACGGTCAGGCGTGCTGATCACCCGCGCGTTACGGGTCCGGGCCGCGGTTGCGGTCGCGGTGGTGGCGGCCCTGCTGGCGGCTGCGGGCGTCTGGCTGCTGGCCTCGGCCGGGGGCCCCACGACGCGCCACCACGTGGTCGTCGACGGTGTTCCGCTGGACGTCGTCCGGCCGGCCGCAGCCACGGGACGGCGTCCGGGGGTGGTCGTCGCGCACGGATTCGCCGGGTCGGCGCGGTTGATGGCCCCTCTCGGCGACACGCTCGCGGCACGCGGTTACGTCGTCGTGCTGCTGGACTTCACCGGGCACGGCGCTCACCGGAGCGCGCTCCCGTCCGGCGACGACGGCGTCGCAGCCCGGCGTTCCGATCTGGACACCGCGCTGGCCCACCTGCGCGGGTTGCCGAACGTCGACCCCACGCGGGTGGCGCTGGTCGGGCACTCGATGGGCGCGGGCGCCGTCACCCGGTACGCGGCGGAGCACCCGGAGATCACCGACACGGTCGCGATCTCGCTGCCGGACGCGTCCGAGGCGACGCCGGACCGGCCCGCGCGGCTACTGCTGCTCGTCGGTGGTCTGGAGTTCACCGGGTTCCGGGACGCGGCGAAGGAGGCGGCCGAGGGCGGAGCGGTGCGCGAGGCCGTGGTCGTGCCCGGCGTCGAGCACATCTCGATCCTGTACGCGCCGCGCACCCACCGGGAGATCGTCGACCGGCTGGACGAGAGCCTCGGCGGGCCGTTCACCGACGACGCGGCACCGTCGCCGCTGCGCCGGGCCGGTGGCGCGGGGCTGCTCCTGATCGCGCTGCTGATCGGGCTCTACCCGGTGGCGCGGCTGCTGTTCGGTCCGGCCGTGTCCGGGTGGCCGTCGTTCGCGGTGCCACGGTTCGGCCGGGTGCTGGCGGTGACGGCCGTCGCCGCGGTCGTTGCCGCGCTGGTGGCACCGTTCCTGCCGACGACGCGCCTGCCGCTCGCGGTCGGCGGGTTCGTCGTCGGGTTCACGGGCGTGGCCGCCGGGGTGATGCTCGTGGGCGCCCGAGTACGGCGGGTCGACCGCTCGTCGCGGTTGCCGGCTGGCGTTCCTTCGGAGCGCAGCGGGACCCTCCGATGGGCGCTCGCGGGCCTCGTCCTCGTTCTGTACGCGGCGGTCGCGATCGGGGTGCCGCTGCACCTGGGTGTCACCTACGCGATCCCGGGTGGGGCGCGGTGGTGGCTGCTGGCGTTCGTCTGGGCGGGATTCGGCGTGCTCGCGTACGCAGCGGAGCGCCTCACCGGCGGCAACAGCGTCGGCGTGCTGGCCACCTCGGCGGTGGTGACGGTCGCACTGACGGCAGCGGCGCTGGTCGGGCTCGCGCCCGGGTTCGTGCTGCTCGTGGTGCCGTTGCTGGCGGTCCTGCTGGTCTGGCAGGTGATCTGGAGCGCGATGCTGCACCGCTTCGCCGCGCCCTACTGGCTGATCACGCTCGTCGGATCGATGGTCGTGGCGTGGCCGGTCGCGACCGCGCTGCCGGTCGTCGGCTGAGGACGGCCCGGGCACTCGGACCGGGGCCGCTGGTGCCGCTCAGGCCCAGGCATCCTCGCGGACGCGCACGGTCGGGAACCACAGTTGGACGCCGTCGGCGTCGGCCAACTCGCCCAGCACCCGCATCGTGACGTCGAGGTCGTCGCCGGCGTACGGCAGTGCGCGCAGCGGCTGGTCCAGCGGGCGGAAGAAGTCGTCCCAGTGGATGAGTACGACCCGCTCCGCGCCGACCTGCCGGACGGTCTCGTCCCAGTACTGCCGGATCTCCGCGTCCGGCCGCAGCCCCAGCTGCCCGACGCCCAGGTAGACGACCTCGGCCCGGTAGCCGCGCAGCGCGCCGGGGACGAAGCCCGCGCTGCCCTGGACCAGCAACCGCCGCCCGGACGGACGGTGCGTGACGAACGTCGACCAGGCTTCGCCGCAGCGGTACGCCGACGCCCGGGCGGGTGGGCGGAGCGGCGCGGCGATCTCACCCGGGTACCGGTCCGGCGGGCAGTGGTGCGACTCGACCAGCGTCACCGTGTACGGCCCGAACTCGAGCGGCTCGCCGGGGGTGGCGATCCGGACGGCGTCCTCGGCCAGCCCGGCGCCGCGGCCGACGTTCGCGGTCGACCGGCCGCCGACCAGCGTCGCCCCGGTGCGCTCGGCGACCACCGCGGAGTCGAGCACGTGGTCGAAGTGGGTGTGCACGGGCGCCACCGCGGCGAGCTGGGACACTCCGGCGGCGGCCAGCTCGCGGTCGATGCGGGCGACGTCCGGCGCGATCCGGCCGAGTCCGACCTTGAGCAGGCCGGGGCGGCTGAAGTAGCCGTCGGTCAGCATCGCCGTCGTTCCGTCGTCCACGAGCAGCGTCGCCACGCCGAGGAACGTCACGGTCAGCGGGCTGGCGTCGGTGGCGCGGGGGACCGCGAACCGATCGGACCAGGCGGACAGGTCCGGACGCCCCAGCTTGAGTCGCACCCGGGCGACTATAGGGCGCCGCCGGGGCTATCCGCCCGCGAGCACCTGTCTAGGCGCCGAGATTCTTCGGGTTCGGTCCGTGCTGGTTGGCGGGGTGGCTGTTCTGCACGAAGAACACGAGGAGAATGATCCAGCCGATGATCGGAACGATGCCGATGAGCTGCCACCAGCCAGTGCGGCCGATGTCGTGCAGGCGTCGCGCGCCCACGGCGAGGCTCGGAACGACCAGGGCCAGTTGGAGGACGCCTTCGATGGGCCCCACGCCGCCGAACGATCCATCACTGAGACCGAGGATCGCGTCCAGGACAGCGCCGACGGCACCGACGATCGCGGTGAACAGGACGAAAAACCAGAACTCCGACCGGCGCGCACGACCGCTGAAGGTTGCGTACTTTTGCAGGAGGCAGACTCTGACAGCGTTCGGGAACGACATGGAGTCTCCTCAGGGAATCGATAGCGTCTCCGCAGGTGGATGAATCGTAGAGCCCAGGCGGCGGCGCGGCGGACACCGGTGTCAGGCGTGGGGGCCGACCGCCACGGGGCCGACCGTCAGGGTCGGCGTCCCCTCCAGGATCGCGCCGACCCGCGCGACCTCGCCATCGAGCTCGCCGAGTCGCTGCGCGGTCAGTGGGCGGAGCGGCTCCACCGTGATCGCCAGCCGGCGGCCCGACCGGCGCAGGTGCCAGACGCCCGCGACGACGCCGTCGATCAGCAGCACCGGGTAGTTGCCCGCCTGGCTGCCGGCGAGCGCCCGCTCCCGCGCCGGGCCAGGGAACACCTGGTCCCGCGGGTGGCATCCGACCTGGTAGGCGTCGAAGTACGGCAGCAGCCGGAGCCCGCCCGGGGGCTCGTCGGCCGGTGCGGTGTCCCCGGCCACGACCCAGCCCTCGGTGCCCTCGACGTCCACCCGCTCCACCTCGTCGCCGAGCGTGCCGAACAGCGTCGTCGCCCAGCCGCGCGGCGCGTTGATCCACTGCGCGAAGTGGTGCGGCGTCGCCGGGCCGTAGCTGGTGAGGTACCAGCGGACGAGCTGCGCCAGCGCGTCCTGGCCGTCGAGCGGTGCGACGTCCGGCAGGTACCGGCGCGGGCTGGTGTAGGTGATCTTCCGCCCCCGGTTCGGGCCGAAGCACAGGACGCCGCGGTGTGCGGCGGCGCTGATCACCTGTCGCCAGCGCGGCCACATGTCTCCGAATGCCGGCATCGTCCGCTCGCCTGCCCAGGGTCCGGTGCGGGCGACCACCTCGTCGCCGAGTTCGTCGGTGGTCAGTTCGGCGTCGGCCAGCGCGTCGCCGATCGCCGCCACCACCGCGTCGGTCTCCGCGGCCGTGAAGCGGATGCCGTCCGGGAACGGGTTCGCGGCGGGCAGCGCGGAGAGCGCGGCGATCCACACCGGAAGGTCCTCGGTCGCTAGCAGATGGACGGTGCCGCGCGGCCCGAACGTCTTGACCAGCTCGTGTTTCTCCCAGAGCGCGGCACGGACGTCCGCGCGGGTCGCACCGTCCAGGCGCAGGCCGATCGACAGCTCGGCCGCGGAGAGCACCTGCGCGTGCGCGCCACACATCGCACGCGCGGCGTCGGCCGGGCGGGCCGACGGTTGTGGGACGGTCAGCCCGTGGCGCGCGGACCGCCGCGCGTGTACCTGGGTCCAGGTCAGCTTCGGATCGCTCATGCCTCGACGCTAGGCGCCATTCCGGTCAGTTCCTGGCCGGAAGCACGCCTGTAGTTGCCGGAAATCGCCTTGTCCCGCTCCGGGGCCGCGAGTACCTTCACGCCCCGTGACGAGCGACGAATCCCGGGCCCGCGTCGGCGAGGTAGAGCTCTGCTACGACGCCGTCGGGGAGCCGGACGCTCCGGCGATGCTGCTGATCATGGGGCTCGGGTTCCAGCTGGTCCACTGGCCGGACGAGTTCTGCCAGCAGCTGGCCGCGGCCGGGTACCGGGTGATCCGGTTCGACAACCGGGACGCCGGCCGCTCGACGCACCTGCCCGGACGCCGGTACACGCTGGACGACCTGGCCGACGACGCCGTCGGTCTGCTGGACGCGCTCGGCATCGACTCCGCGCACGTGGTGGGAGCCTCGATGGGCGGCATGGTCGCGCAGCTCGTCGCGATCCGGCATCCGGACCGGGTGCGTTCGCTGGCGTCGCTGATGTCGACCACCGGCCGTCGGGGCGCCGGGCGGACCTCCCCCCGCGTACTCCGGCACCTGTTCGGCCGGCGGCCGCGGACCGAGGACGAGGCGATCGAGCGCCGGGTGCGGGTCTTCGCCGACGTCGGCTCGACCGGCTTCGACCAGGACCTCCCGGAGCTGCGGCGGGTGACCCGGCTCGCGTTTCAGCGTGATCCGGACGGCCGGGAGGGCCGACGGCGTCAGCACCGAGCGGTGCGGGCGGCGTCCGATCGGACGGAGGCGCTGGGCGGCGTCACCGTGCCGACGGTCGTCGTGCACGGCACCGCCGACCGGATGTGCCACCAGTCGGGCGGCTGGGCCACCGCTGAGGCCGTGCCCGGGGCGCGGCTGGAGCTGATCGACGGGATGGGGCACGATCTGCCGCCGGGGGCGTGGCCGCGGATCATCGGCGCGCTCGTCGACAACGCCCGCCGCGCCGACGAGCGCCACCTCACGCCCCCTTCCTGAGGCGCGGTCGCCCGGCTCGGCGCCGAAATGGGTGGGTGGTTGTCGCCGCTTCGGGGTGACCGCCGCGATGGTTGGCGCGCTTCCAGTGCCATAGCCCGGAAAGCGCGACGACGACACCGCGCGCCGCCCGGAAAGCGCGACAACCATGCCGCGCGGGCCCGGAAAGGGCGACACCCACGCCTCGCGCACCCCGGAAGCGCGACAACCATGCCCCGCGGTGCCCGGAAAGGGCGACATCCACGCTGCGGGTCGACCGGGAAGCGCGACATCCATCAGCGGGCGGCACCTCCTTGCCGCGACCGCTGGACGATGGTGGGTGGCTTTCTCGAAAAGCCGCCTCGCGGGCGCCTCGGTGACGTGGTCTTCCCGAAAATGCGCCTCACAGGACGGGTAGTGAGGTGGTCTTCCCGAAGCGGCCGGGCGGGCGCGTCGGTGACGTGGTCTTCCCGAAATCCGGCCGGCGCGCCCCGCATCGGGCGGCGCCGGCCGGATCGTCGTGTCAGCGGCCGGCTAGCTCCTCGGCGAACTCGCCCTCGAACGCGTCCTGCACGACCTTCGCGCCGCCCGGCACGTTCGCCGGCCGGGAGATGAAGCTCTGCAGGCTGGGCGACCGGTGCAGCGCGAAGCTGTCGATCGGCACCAGCAGCCCGCCGGTATCGACCTGCTTCAGGCCGTTGAACGCGTCGAGCACGCCCTGGCGGGTGAGGTCGTCCTGCTCGCAGGCGGCGTCGAGCACCTGCTTCATGATCTCGGCCATGCCGTAACCCAGCACCGCGCCCGCGCTCGGGTTCTTCGTCTCGGGATAGGCCTTCGTGTACTCGGAGTACAGGTCCGGCTGGCGGTCGAACGTCGACACCGGAGCGGCCACGTACAGGTGGGACGTCAGCCAGGACGCGGTCGGCCCCTGCAGCAGGCCCGGCGCGAACACCGGGTTGCTGCCGAGGATCGGAACGTCCAGCCCCTGCGCCTGCGCGGCGGCGGCGACCGACGCGGTCTGCGCCGGCGCGACGGTCAGCACGATCGCGTCCACCCCGCGCGCCTTGAGCTGGCTCACCTGGGCGCTCATGTCCTGGTCGGTGGCCTTGATCTGCGCCTCGACGACCGTCAGCTTCTTCTTCCCGGCGACGAACTTGGTGCCGGCCAAGCCAGTCTCGCCGTACTCGCCCTCGAAGTAGATATGGCCGACCGTGTCGCCCTCCTTGAGCAGCTTCTGTTTGAACATGTAGTCGTAACCGTTCGCCATCTCGACGTCGTAGGTCGCTCCTGGGACCCCGGTGCCGGGAATGTCGGTGAGCGTCTCGCCCCACGCCGACGGGAAGTTCACGATCTTGTCGGCCTCGTAGTCCGACGCCAGCGCCGCGTTGATCGGCGAGCCGATCGTCTGCTGCATCGCCAGCACGTCCGACTTGATCGAGCTGTAGAGCTGCACGCCCTGCTGCGGGACGTACCCGGTGTCCTGGACGTCCAGCCGGACGGTGTAGCGGTCGCAGACCTTGCGGGTCTTCCAGTACAGCGTGTTCGCGTTGGTGATGTCCTTGCCGAGTGCGGCGAAGACGCCGGTGAGGTCGGTGAGCACGCCGAGCGTGATCGTGTCGCCGTCGACGCCGACGTCGGTGGCGACCGAGCCGGAGCCCGAGCCGTTCCCGTCCTCGGCCTTGTTGCTGCAGCCGGTCAGCGCGACCGCGACCGCGGCTGCCACGGCGACCAGGCGGGTGAGGGTGGCGGTACTCATCGGTGCCCCCTTGCACTTCGGAATTGGGCGACTTCGGGATTTGGCGACTTCGGGATCGAGCTACGTCGGGATCGAGCTACGTCGGGATCGAAAGGAATCGGGGAGCGTCAGGAGTCGGCGGGGCTGGCGGAATCGGACCGGTCGGCCCGGGGCGTGCGACGGAACCGCCGGGACCGTCCGATCCGGCTGGCCAGGCCGGCGAGTCCGGACGGGTGGAACAGCACGACGAGGACGATCGCCAGGCCGTAGAGGTAGCGGGCGGCCTCACCGGCGGCCACCCCGCCGCTACCGACGTCGGTGACGAGCGGAAGCGCGTCCGCGTAGCGCTGCAGGACCAGCGGGAGCGCGGTGACGAACACCGCGCCGAGAACGGCTCCGGGTAGCGAACCGAGCCCGCCCAGAACGATCATCGCGAGGAACTGGATCGAGACGAACAGCCCGAAGGACTCGGGCGCCACGCTGCCGATCGACAGCGCGTACATCACCCCGGCCAGCCCGCCGTACGCCGAGCTGACCAGGAAGATTTTGGCCTTGTAGCGCTGGACGTCCACGCCCATCACCGACGCCGCGACCTCGCTGTCGCGTAGCGTCCGCAGCGCCAGCCCGGGGCGGCTGCGCAGCAGGTTGCGGGCGAACAGGTAGGCGGCCACCGCGAGCAGCAGGCCGAGGTACCAGAGCCGTTCGGCCTCGCGGAACGGGACACCGAGGACCGACATCGCCGGCCGGTCGGCGAACGAGAGACCGAACAGCGAGAACTCCGGCACCGAGCGGCCGTTGAACCCACCGGTGACCGACGTCCAACTGTTCAGCACGTGCTGGCCGATGAAGACCAGCGCCAGCGACGCCACCCCGAGGTAGATACCGCGCAGCCGCGCGGCGATCGGGCTGAACGCGAGCCCGGCGACGCCCGCCAGCAGGACACCGACCACCAGGCCGAGCAGCGGTGGCCAGCCCAGCCCGCTGAGCTCGTCGGCGCGCACGCCGGTGGGGTCGTCGGCCACGAACGTGTAGCTGATCGCGCCGACCGCGAGGAAGAACGAGTGCGCGAGCGAGAGCTGCCCGGCCGTCCCGACGAGCAGGTTCAGCCCGAGCGCGCCGACCACGGCACCGGCGATCGCGAAGCCGGTGCGCAGCCAGAACTCCTCGACGTAGAACGGGACGACGAGCAGCAGGACCACGGTGGCGCCGAGCACGAGCAGCCGCAGCGGACGTCGGGCGGGGCGCGTCGGCGGCCCGGCGGGGCGGTCGGGCGCTGCGGCCGGGGGCTCGGCGACGCGGGCGGACTCAGACACGGGTCAGTTCCTTCGTGCCGAACAGCCCGGATGGGCGCACCAGCAGGACGACGATCATCACGAGGTACGGCACGACCGGCCCGAAGCCCCGCCCCAGGAACAGCAGCTGATCCTGGTACCCCGCGGCCAGCGCCTCGGCGACGCCGATGAGCAGGCCACCCACGAGCGCGCCACCGGTGGAGTCCAGCCCACCGAGGATCGCGGCCGGCAGCGCACCGAGCGCAACCGTGTACACCGCCGGGCTGACCCCCGGCGTCGGCGCTCCGACCAGGAACAGCGCCGCCACGGCCGCCAGCACTCCGGCGATCAGCCACGCGATCGCCGAGACGCGCCCCTGCCGGATGCCCATCAGCGCGGCCGCCTCGCCGTCCTCGGCCGCCGCGCGCATCGCCACCCCCCAGTTGGAGTACTTGAACGCGGCGAAGAACAGGCCGATCAGGACGGCGGCGGCGCCGATCGCGAGGGCGCGGTTGGTACTGATGCCGACGTCGCCCAGCCGGAACACGTCCCCGCCCCACGGGTGCGGCACGTTGAGGATGTCCGAGCCGATCCGCCGCGTCATGTCGGTGAGCAGGATGATGTCGACGCCGATCGTGACCACGGCCAGGCTGATGTCCGGCGCGCCGCGCAGCCGGTTGATCACCAGCCGTTCGATGAGCAGCGACACCGCGGCGGTGAGCACGATGCCGGCCAGCGCTCCGAGCCAGAAGCCCCACGGTTCGGCGAACCGGACGATCGCGTACGCGCCGACCAGCAGCAGCGATCCGTGGGTGAAGCTGACGACGCCGCTGGCCTTGAAGATCACCACGAAACCGAGCGCGATGAGCGCGTACATGGCGCCCAGCGAGACACCGTTGAGCAGGAGCGAGAGGAACTGGCTCACGGGCGCTCCCGGGGGGTTGGTTCGGTGTCCGACGACGCGGCCCGCGCGGCGGCGTCGGCGGGGAGCACGTCGTTCCCCGACCCGAGGTAGGCGCGGATCACCTCGGGGTCGGACTGGATCTCCGCCGGGCTGCCGTCGGCGATCCGCCGTCCGAAGTCGAGCACCGTGACCCGGTCGGCCAGCGCCATGACCAGGCTCATGTCGTGTTCGACGAGCACGATCGAGATGCCGAGCGCGGTACGGATCGCGCCGATCGTCCCGGCCATTCGCGCGGTCTCGTCGGCGTTCATGCCGGCCACCGGCTCGTCCAGCAGCAGGATCCGCGGTTCGGCGCAGAGTGCGCGTGCCGCCTCCACCCGCTTCTGGTCGCCGTAGGAGAGCGCGCCGACCGGCAGGTGCAGCTTGTCGCCGAGTTCGAGGAAGTCGGCGATCTCGGCGACCCGGGCGGCGTGCCGCCGGTGCTCCCGGGTGGCCTGCGGCAGCCGTAGGCCCGCCGCGAGGAAACCGGCGCGGGTGAGGTGGTGGCGGCCGAGGAGGAGGTTGTCGGCGACCGACTCGCGCGCCGAGAGCGCGATGTTCTGGAACGTGCGCGCCACGCCGACGTCGGCGATCTGGAACGGACGCATGCGGTCCAGCCGCGCCGGACCGAACCGCACCTGCCCGCCCGCGGCCCGGTACACACCGGAGAGCACGTTGAACAGCGTCGACTTGCCGGCGCCGTTCGGGCCGATCACCGCGTGGATCGACCCCGGCGCGACCGTGAACGAGACGTCCGCGAGCGCCGCCAGCGCCCCGAACTGCACGCTGACGTCGTCCACTTCCAGTGCCGGGATGTCCTCCCGGACCGGGGCGCTCATCCGGTCCACCGCGACAGGGTCCGGTGCGGGGTCGTGGCCTCGGCGGCCGGACGGGTGGCGTCTTGGCCGAGGTAGAGGCGGCGCACCTCGTCGCTGCCCGCGAGCTCCGCCGCGCTGCCGGAGAGCGAGACCCGCCCGACGTCCAACACGTACGCCTGCTCGGCCACGCCCAGCGCCATCGTGGCGTTCTGCTCGATCAGCAGCACCGACGTGCCCTGGCGGTTGATCTCCCGGATCACCTCGCCGATCCGGCCGATGACGCGCGGCGCGAGGCCCAGCGACGGCTCGTCCAGGAGCAGCAGCTTCGGGTCGGCCATCAGCGCCCGGCCGATGGCCAGCATCTGCTGTTCGCCTCCGGACAACAGCGCGCCGCGCTGCGTCCGCCGCTCGGCGAGGACCGGGAACAGGTCGTGCACCCGTTCGCGCGCCCGCGCCTTCGCGGCGCGGTCGGAGTTCGCGAGGCCGCCCGCGCGGAGGTTCTCGTCCACGGTCAACCGGCCGAAGATCCGGCGTCCCTCCGGCACGTGGACGACGCCCTGGCGGACGATCGTGCCGGGATCGGTGCCGGGCAGGTCGCGGTCGTCGAGGCGGATCGTGCCCCGGTCGATCCGGCCGGACTGCAGGCGGAGAGTGCCGGAGATCGCGCGGAGTAGCGTGCTCTTGCCGGCGCCGTTGCTGCCGAGCACCGCGACGACCGCACCGTCGGGTACCGACAGCGTCACACCGCGCAGGGCCTGCACCACGCCGCCGTAGGAGACGTGGACGTCATCGACGGTCAGCACTGTTTGGTCCTCCCTGCGTGGGGGCCGGGGGAGTGGCCACAGTGTGTGCGGATGCGATCGGGTGGATCGGTGAAGACGGGGCGATCGGTGTCCAGAGCACTGTTTGTGTCGGGTCGCGGTGTGCACGCTGCACACCCCGTCGCGCGGCTCCCGCCGAGCCCGCCGCGGCCCGGAATTGTGCACGCTGCACACTCCGGAGGCCTGCTGTCCGGAACGCGTGCACCGGACCGGCGGTGGATGCTGCCGATCGCCGGCGGGAGTCTCTACGCTCCGCCGATATGTCAGCGGTACCGGTCGGGCCGAGCGTCCACGTGCTCGCCGCCCGGCTCCGTGCACACCACCTCCCGGCCCTGACCGCCGAGGTGTTCCGCCATGTCGTCCAGGTGCGCCCGGAGTCCCTGACCGACGGGTCGCTGAACCCGGGCGAACTGCGGTCGGTCTGCGCGGTCAGTCTCGACCAGATGCTCGGTGAGCTGGCCGACGGCGGTGCCACGGCGGCGCCGTCGCTCCGCGAGACCGGACGGCGGCGCGCGCAGGACGGTGCGCCGATGGAGTGGCTGCTCCACGGCTACCGGCTGTGCGCCCGGGCGATCTGGCAGGCGCTGGTCGACGAGGCGACCCGCAGCGGGGACGAGGGCGTTCGCCGTCTGCTCGCCGAAGCGGTCGTCGTGTGGGACGCGCTGGACCGCGTCTCGACCGCCGTTGCCACCGCGTACCGGGAGGAGCAGAGCCGCCTGCAGCGCACCACCCGGCTGCGCCGGGAGACCGTGCTCTCCGGGCTGCTGGAGCGACCGCCGCTGACGGCGTCGGCGGTCGCCGAGGCCAGCGACGTGCTCGGCATCCCGGTGCGCGGGCCCCGGCTGGTCGTCACGGTCGCGGTCGCCCCACCGCCGGAGGACGGGTCGCCGGGGGACGGGTCGCCGGGGGACGGGTCGCCGGGCCAGGATCCGCCCGACACCGGTCCGACGCTGGAGGGGGTGCTGCGCGGGGCCGGGTTCCCGTCGGTCTGGGTCTGCCACGGTGTGCGCGAGTCCGCGCTGGTGGCCCTGGGCGGTCCGGACGAGGAGGCGGACGTCGTCACGCTGCTGGCCGACCGCGTGCCCGGCCCGGCGGTCGTCTCCCCGCTGATCGACGGGTTCGACGACGTCGCGCCCGCTCACCGCATGACGGTGCTCACGCTGCGGACGCTGCCCACTGGCTACCGGGGCACCGTGCGGGTCACCGACCGGCTGCCGCACGCGCTGGTGGCGGCGGCGCCGGACGTCGCGGCCGTGCTCGTCCGGCACACGCTCGGCGGGTTGTCCACGTTGCGTCCGGCGGAGTGGGAGGCCTACGTCGAGACGCTGGAGGCGCTGGTGGAGGCGGACGGCTCGGTGTCGGCGGCGGCCCGGAGGCTGGGCTGCCACCGCAACACCGTCCAGAAGCGCCTGCACCGGATCGAGGTGCTGACCGGCCGTCCGCTCACGACGCTGCGGGGGATGGTCGAGCTGACCCTCGCCCTGCCCGCCGTGCGGCTGGACGGGGACCGGTCCGCCCGGCCCCCCGGATGACGCCCCGTCGTCCTCGTGGCGGGGTGGCGCTGTGGCCGGACTGTGCTCTTCTCAAGGGCTCCACAGTGGCGTGAACCGCGCATGAGAGCCGCCGAAATGGGCGGGTACGGGTTGGATCGGGCAGGTAGTGTCGGGGCGCCGGCGTCACCGCCTCCGCACCGCGGACCGCGCCGGCCGAATCCGAGGTGATCGGATCATGGGCAAATACGACCCGCTGCGCCGGCACCTGGCCGCAGTGCCCGACGACCGGCGGGAAATCGGTCTGTCGTTGCGGGAAGTGGAGAGCCTGGTCGGGACGCTTCCACCGTCGGCGCGAGGCTACCGGGCCTGGTGGGGCAATCATGGCTCGTCGCCCCAGGCGGCGGCGTGGCTGGAGGCGGGGTTCGTCGTCGAAGGGGTCGATCTGAGCGGGGAGCGAGTGTCGTTCGTCCGGCCCGGGGTCGGGTACCGGCCGCTGGCGCGCGGCGACCGGCCGTCGACCGCCACCGGGGACGTGGACCACTCGGAGGCGACCGTGCAGTCGCACCTCGTCGCCCACCTGGTCCGGACCGGCTGGCGGATCGAGCGGGTCGCCGACACCGCCGCGCGCGAGCAGGGCATCGACGTCGTCGCCCGCCGGGGCGCCTGTATCCGGGCGATCGAGGTGAAGGGTTACCCGAGCCGGTCCTACGCCGACGCTCGCCGAGCCGGCGAGCGCAAACCGACCGGCCCGAGCACCCAGGCCCGGCACTGGTACGCGGCCGCGCTACTGCAGGCCGTGCTGGTCCGCGACGCGCACCCCGGCTACCGGGTGGGCATCGCGCTCCCGGACGTCCCGACCTACCGCTCACTGTTCGCGCGCAGCCATCGGAGCCTCGACGACCTGGCGATCGCGATGTACTTCGTGAGCGCGACCGGCCACGTCACCGCGACCGAGTCCAGCCCGGGCGGCGAGTGCGGCTAGGCCGCGCCCAACCGCACCCAACCGCGCCCGGCCGCGCCCAACCGCGCCCGGCCGCGCCCAACCGCGCCCAACCGCGCCCGGCCGCGCCCACCCGTCACGGCTCGGCGCGCTCGGCCTCGACCAGCACGCGGCGCAGCAGCTTGCCGAACGGCGATCGCGGGACGCGGATGCGTCGTAGATCCCCGCGATCGGCCGACGACCCGCGCGGCTAGGACTTCGTCGCGGCGCGCGCCCAGGCGACCAGGGCGGGCTGACCGAGCAGACGCAACGCACGCTTGCGGTCGCTGTCGAGCCCGAACCCGTCCTTGCGCTCGACCAGTTGGGCGACGTTGCCCGGGAACACCGCGACGAAGAACCCCGCGACGAGCGTGCCGAGCCGTCGGCGCGCAGGCTGGCGCCAAGTGGTGAGCAGTGACGCGCCGAGCGCGATCTCGACCACGCCCGAGCCGAGGACGACCGTGTCCGGGTCGACCGGCATCCAGCTCGGCACCTGGGCCTGGAACTCCTCGCGCAGCGTGGTCAGGTGGCCGACGCCGGCGCCGACCAGGACGGCGCCGAGCGCGACCTGACCGGCAGCGCGCAGCGCGCGGGTGGGGCTGGTCACCGGGCTCTCCGTTCGTCGATCTGGGACGGACGCCCGCAACGTATCCCGTCGGCGCCCCCTCCGCCCGACGGAGCCCGACGGAGCCCGACGGAGCCCGACGGAGCCCGACGGAGCAGAGCCGGGTCCGTCAGCGCCAGGCCCGGGCCGATCGGGTCGCCCAGTACTCCGCGGGCGCCTCGGCCAGCTCCCCAAGCCGGGCCAGCACGTCCGGCGGCAGCGCCACCGCCGCGGCGCGCAGGTTCCGCGCGATCTGGTCGACCGTCACCGCGCCGGTCAACACCCGGGCAGCCCACGGCTGGGCCAGCGCCGCGGCCATCGCGAACTCGTCCAGTCCGAGGCCGAGCCGCTCCGCGATCGCGGCCGCGGGTCCGGCGCCCTCCACCTCGGAGAGTCGTCCGTTCGCGAGGCACTCCTTGACCACGACGTCGACGCCGGTCGCCGCGGCGTCGGCGAGCGCGGGCCCTACCGAGGGCTCCAGGAGGTTCCACGTCGACTGGACGACGGAGAACAGCGGCGCCCCGTCCACCACGACGCCGAGCGCGCGGCGCACGGTGTCGGCCTGTGCCGGGCCGGACGTCGACAGGCCGATTCGGACACCCCGCTCCCGCAGCTGCCCGAGCTCGTCGAGCAGCGAAGAGTCGTCGAGCGCCGGGCTGTCGGGCGTCACCGAGTGGATCTGATAGATCGCGACGGCGTCGCCGAGCAGCGCCTGGGTCTCCGCCCACTGCCGGCGGAACGCCGCGGGGGAGTGGTCCTTCACCTCGTGGACGTCGCGGTCCGTGCGCCACTCTCCGACGTACGTGTAGCCCCACTTGGAGGCGACCACCAGATCGTCGACGTCCGGCCGGGAGCTCAGCCACGCGGCGAGGAACTCCTCGGCCCGCCCGTACGAGCGGGCGGCGTCGACGTAGCGCACGCCGCCCGCGTAGGCGGCGTCCAGCACCGCGGCGGTGCGGGCGCGCATCGCGTCCACCGACCGGTCGTCGCCGAGGTCGTCGGCGCGGCCGGCGGTCAGGTAAGCGGGCCGCCCGAGGGCGGCCAATCCGAGCCCGAGGCGGGTCATCCGGCGACCCGGACGCGCGGAGCACCACCGGGGGGACCGGCCGCCCAGGACAGTTCGCCGCGGCCGACCAGGTGCTGGACGTGCGCCGCGGTCTCGCCGAGCGCGGCGAACCGCATCCGGCCGATCTCCGCCCACGGTCGCGACCAGGTCAGGGCGGACGCGACCTGCCACATCGTCGGCTCGCCGAGCGCACCGACGACCGCGACCAGCTCCCGGCACCGCTCCTCGTGGTGGGCGATCAGCTCCGCGGCCCGCACACCCAGTCCGCGGAACCGGTACTCGTGGGCGGGTAGCGCGTCGTGGTCGTCGTAGTCGGCGACCTTCTGCAGCGAGGCGAGGAAGTCCGCGAGCGGTGCGCCCTCGGCCGACGGGTTCAGCCCGATGTTGGGGCTGATCCGCGGCAGCACGTGGTCGCCGGTGAGCAACACCTTCGCCTCTTCGTCGGCCAGGCAGATGTGGCCGGGCGTGTGCCCGGGAGTCCAGACCGTCCGGATCCGCCTGCCCGGGAGCGGCACCAGGTCGCCGTCGGACAGGAATACGTCCGGCTCGGCCATCCGGAAGTCCGGCTCGCTGCGTGGGTTGCCGCGGGAGAGCAGCTCGTCGATGTCCTCGTCGCTCGCACCGGAGAGTCGCAGGATCTGCGTCATGCCCTTGCGGCGGACCTCCGGTGAGGTCGCGCCCATCCGCTGCGGCATGTTGTCGGCCTCGGCCGGGTGCATCGCGACCCAGGCGCCGGTGACCTCCCGCAGCCGGAGCGAGAGCCCGTGGTGGTCGGGGTGCACGTGCGTCGCGACCAAACCGACGATGTCGCCGAGCCCGAATCCGGCGACCTCGAGGCCGGCCAGCAGCGCCGACCAGGTCTCTTCGTCGTTCCATCCGGGGTCGACGACGACCACTCCGGAGTCCCCGGGCAGCAGGTAGCTCAGCGTGTACCGCAGCGGGTTGTCCGGGATCGGCACCGGAACCGACCAGATCGCGCCCGGCAGCTTCTCCACCGGCGGCAGCTCCCGCCGTCCCCAGGCCGCCTGCTGCTCCGTGCCCAGCACGACGATCCCGTCCGACCCGGTTGCTGTCACCGCTCCACCCTTCGATCCGCCCGTGACGACCCCGGGCCTCCTAGAAAGTAGAACCTAAGTTCTGTCCGGTGGGCGTCCGGGGTAGGGAAGCCCACATCGGCTCGGCTTGAGTTGACGCAGGGTGGATCCCGCTCCGGCCGGATCGAGGGCGGCCGTGGCCTGCTTGAACAGGTACTCGGCGCGTTCGTAGGAGAGGCGGCGACGGCCGGTGTCCGGGCACCGGCCGGCCGCCGAGGGCGTGCGAGCGGGGCCAGGTCGCCGGTCGGTGAGGAACAGCGGTCCCCGGGTGCGGCCCGCGATCAGCTCCGGGAGCAGCCGGGCGGTGCCGGATCGCCAGGTCACCCACGTGCGGCCGGCCCGTGCCCGGCGGTCGTCCAGGTCCAGGTTCTCGACGTCGAGCGCGAGCACCGTCCGTACCGGGGCGCCGGACTCGTGCAGTAACCGCCACAGCGTCCGCTCGCGCAGCGCCACGTCGGGGCGGCTCTCCAGCGCGTCGAGCAGCGACGCGTCGACCGGCGGCGTCGGCGTGCGGGTCTCGTCCCGCCGGGCGACGGCGGCCGACAGGTCCGGCAGCCCGGCCCAGGTGCCGAACGACCGGACCGCGGCGCGGTGCCGGTTCCACGTCGCCGCGGCGGTGTCGCCCCAGGCCATGGTGAGCACCGGCGCGACCGCGGCGGCGGTCAGGGCGTCCAGCGGCAGCCCGTCGCCGAGCGCGCGCCGCAGTCGGTCGAGCGTTTGGGTGTAGGAGCGCCGGGTGGTTGCGGTGAGGTCGTTGCGCTCCAGGAACTCGGTGGCGGCGGTGCCGAGCGTGGGCCCGGCCGGAGCGCTGACCGGCAGGGCGTCCGCCCGTCGGCGCAGGAACGCGGCCTCGGCGGCGTTGCGGGTCAGGGCGGCGGCTCGCTCGAACTCGCGCCGGGCTTCGTCGTGCCGCCCCAGCGTTGCCAGCAGGTCCGCCCGGACGGCGGGCAGCAGATGGTAGTCCCGCAGCCGAGCGTCGGTGACCAGGGGGTCGGCCAGGTCGAGCCCGGCCTGCGCTCCGCGGGCACGGCCCACCGCGACCGCCCGGTTGAGCTGGACGATCGGCGTCGGCAGCACGTGGACCAGCGCGTCGTACAGCGACGCGATCCGGGCCCAGTCGGTGTCGTCGGCGGACCCGGCCTGGGCGTGACAGACGGCGATCGCGGCCTGCAGGACGTATGGCCCCGGCGCCGCACCGATCTCGCGCGCCCGCAGCATCGCGGTGAACCCCCGCCGGATCAGCAGCGGATCCCACCGGCCGCGGTTCTGTTCGTGCAGCGGAACCGGCTCGCCGGACGGGCCGGTCCGGGCGGCCGCGCGGGAGGCCTGGATCTCCAGCAGCGCGACCAGCCCGTGCACCTCCGCCTCATCGGGCGCGAGTTCGGCGAGCAGGCGGCCCAGCCGCAGGGCCTCGTGGCACAGGTCGGCCCGGATCAGATCGTCGCCGGAGGTCGCCGAGTACCCCTCGTTGAACACCAGGTAGACGACTTCCAGCACCGACGCCAGCCGCTCGGACAGGTGCGCGCGGTCCGGCAGCGCGAACGGCACCCGGCGGTCGGCGAGCGTCTGCTTGGCTCCGGCCAGACGCTGAGCGATCGTCGGCTCGCTGACCAGGAACGCCCGCGCGATCTCGCCGGGCGTCAAGCCGGCCACCAGTCGCAGCGTCAGCGCGACCCGGGCCTCGGTGGACAGCACCGGGTGGCAGGTGACGAAGATCAGCCGCAGGACGTCGTCGTACTCCGGCGGTTCCGGCGGAGCCTCCGGGGCTCGCCGCAGGTCGCCCGCGATCAGCTCGTGCGCTCGGTCGGCGCGCTGCGACCGTCGCAGATGGTCGACGGCACGGCGCTTCGCCACGGTCGTGAGCCACGCGGCGGGGTTGGCCGGTGGCCCCTCGGCACTCCACTGCTCGAGCGCGGCCACCAGCGCGTCCTGGGCCAGTTCCTCGGCGAGGCCGACGTCGCCGAGCATCCGGGTGAGCGCGCCGATGATCCGGGCGGATTCCAGCCGCCAGACCGCGTCGACGGTGGCTCGGACGTCGGTCACCGGAACGGCCCTGGTCGTCGACGGTCCCGCCCCCTCCGGCCCGCGAGCCGGAGGGGGCGCGAACCGCGGATCACGGCCCGAAGACCTGGTGCATCATGCCCTCGCCGTCGCCGATGACGCGCCGGAAACGGCGGGCGATCTCGATCGCCTCCTCCTTCGTCCGCACCTCGATCAGCGCGAAGCCGGCGACCGCCTCCTTCGCCTCGGTGAACGGCCCGTCGGTGATCGTGACTTCGCCGCTGGTGGACGCGACGCGGGTGCCGACCGGGTCCAGGCCGCCGGTGGCGAGCAGGACGCCCTCCGCGGTCAGCTCCTCGACGAACCTCGCCATGTCGGCGAAGAGCTGCTCGTCCGGGGCGCGGTCGCCGGCCTTGGACAGCATCAGGTAGCGCATGAGCTTCTCCTTGCTCTGGGGTGTCCTCTGCCCCGAACGTCGCTCAGCCTAAATGACAGGGAATTGCCTCGTTCCCTGTCACATCGCGGAATCGATGAATCAGCGAGAACATCGACCAGAAGGAGCTCGCGATGACCGCCCTCGCCCCCGCTGCCGTACTCGCCCCGGCCCGCACCCGCACGCTGCTCACCGGCGCCGCCGTCGCCGGGCCGCTCTGGGCCGTGGTCTCGCTCGGCCAGGCGCTCACCCGGGACGGCTTCGAGCTGACCAGGCACCCGCTCAGCGCGTTGAGCAACGGCTCGCTCGGCTGGGTGCAGATCGTCAACTTCGTCGTCGCCGGGATCCTGCTCCTGGCCGGTGCCGCCGGGCTGCGCCGGGCGATGGCCGGGACCCCGGGCGGCCGGTGGGTGCCCCGGCTGGTCGCCGCGGCCGGCGTCGGTATGGCCGCGGCCGGGGTGTTCGTGATGGATCCCGCCGACGGATTCCCCGCCGGTACTCCGGCCGGGATGCCCGCCACGCTCTCCTGGCACAGCTACGGCCACATGGTCGCGGGCACGGTGACGTTCGTGTCGCTGATCGCGGCCTGCTACGTCCTGGTCCGCCACTTCCGGCGGACCGGCCGGCCGGGGAGCGCACTCGCGTCCGCAGTGGCCGGTACTGCGCTCCTGGTCGGTGACGGCTGGGCGATGACCGGCGGTGCGGCCGGGTCGGCGACGCTGGCGGTGGGTGCGATCACCGCCATGCTGTGGATCGCCGTGGTCGCCGCGCGCTTCCGCGTCGCGTCCTGACCCACGGTCTCGCTGCGCCGGTCCACGACGTCGCCCGGCGCTCCGCCCTGCGCTCACGTGCGCAACGGCCGACCCTGTCCGTCCACCGGGTTGCCCGCCATCAGCACGATCCCGTCGATCACGAACCACAGCCACCCGGCGGCGTACACCGCGATGAGCAGGATCGGTAGCAGCAGGAACGACAGGCAGACGCCCAGCCAGAACGACGCCCAGCCGAGCACGGTCACGCCGAGCTGGACGGCGCCGAGCCCGGTGTGCCCCGCGTAGAGCCGCCCGATGCCGCCGAGCCCGAGGAAGAACCCGGGCAGGAGCTGGAGGAGCCCGGCGACCAGCTTGCTCTTGTCCGAGTAGGGCCGGCCGGTACGGGGATCGACGCCGTGGAACGGCGGTGCGGTGTAGGGCACCGGCGGGACGAAGTGCGGCGGCTGCGGCACCGGGTACTGCGGCGCGGGATAGTGCGACGTGGGGTACTGGGGCGGCGCGGAGTACTGGGGCGGCGCGGAGTACGGCTCGACTCCGCTGGCGTACGGCGGTGCCGAGTACGGATAGCCGGCATGCGGCGGCGCGGACGCGGGATCTGCCGGGTACCAGGGGTCACGGGGCGGCTGTTCGCCGGGACCGGGGAGCGGCAGAGTCATGACCGCACGGTATCGCTCGTGCGCACCCCGAGTCACCGTCCGGTGAAGATCCGGCGCCCACCCCTCGGGGCGGGCGCCGGAGACGTGCGCGCCCGCTACCGGCCCAGGTCCTTGCCCGCCGAGATCCCGGTGACGAAGAGGGTGAACTGACGCTCGGTCATCAGCTTCCCGTCCGGAACCTCCACCGCGACGGTCCGGCCGTCGTCCACCTCGATGTAGCCAACCCAGCGCCAGTCGGAGGGCCCGTCCGGTTGCTTGGCGATCACGCCCGACCGGTCGCCGGCCCGGACCGGCTTCGAGTCCAGTCCCAGCGCTTCGATCATCGCTTGACGGGCAGGCCCGTGGGAGGAGTCCACCGATACCGACGACCGCGGGCTGGTCCATCCTTCCGTGACCCTGGGGTAGTCGGCGCTCGGGGTGGTGGCCGTGCGTGCGTCGCAGAACGCCACCTGCGCGTGCGACGCGCTGCTGAGGGTGAGGTTGGCGCAGATTCGCAGGCCGGGCGGGATCGTCTCGAACCGGTACAGGTCGACGGTCGCGCGCTCACGGTCGACCAGGCCGGCACCGATCCGGATCAGGTCGTCGTCGCGGAGCTCCATGTCGACCGCGCCGTTGCCGTTCCACGCCACGATTCGGACCCACTGCGTCGGCGTTCGCTGGAACGTCAGCTCGGCGTAGGGACCGCCCGCCTCCGGGTAACGGGTGAAGGGCGGGGAGTTGTGCGGGTGCGGCGGAACGGTGTAGAGCGTCGCCGTGATCCCGCCGACCGCGACCCGCCGGAACGCGCCCGGTGACGTCCGGGTGGGCGGCTTCGCGCTGCCGATCTCGATCGAGAGCTCCGCGTGCGGGCCGGCCTTGCTGGCCCGGATCATCCACACCCCCGGCCGGTAGAGGTGCGCCCGGGGTTCGCCGAACCCGGCCGGAAGCCAGCCGACGTCCACCGGTGACGGTGGCGCGGAGCTCTCCGCCGGCGGCGCGGTGACCTGCAGGCGGTCGTCCGCCGGGTCGTTCCGGGCGACGCCTACCGAGATACCCACGGCGGCGACCACGGCGGCGAGGGCGCCGCTGAGGACCGTGGCCCGGCGCCGCCGGGCCCGTCGGCGCCGGGTGTGCACCCTGTCGAGCAGGCCGGCGGGGGGCGGTGCGTCGTCGGCGTGTTCGTGCATCACCGAGCGCAAAGCGTGGTTCAGATCAGTCATCGGGCTCCCCCTCACACAAAATGATCGGCGCGGACGATGCCGCGAAGGCGGGCGACGCCGCGGCTCGCGTGCGATCGGACGGTCTGCGCCGAGCACCCGACGTAGGCCGCGATCTCGTTGTCGTCCAGGTCCTCGTAGAACCGGAGGACCAGTACCGCACGCTGTTTCGGCGGCAGGCCGGAGAGCGCGTCCCACAGCGCGTCCCGGTCGGCGAGGCCCTGGGCGTGATCCGGCTTCTGGGCGCTGTCCTCGGCGAGGTCCTCCGGCGTCTCGCCGGACGATCGGCGGCGCCGCCAGGACAGGTACTGCCGGAGAATCGCCTTCCGGACGTAGGTTCCCGGTTGGTCCGTGCGCTGGACCTTCGACCAGCGTCGGTGGACCCGTACCAAAGCTTCTTGGACGAGATCCTCGGCCAGGTGATGGTCCCCGCAGAGCACGTAGGCGAAGCGCAGTAAGCCGCTTCCCCGCGCGCTCACGTACGCGTCGAATTCCGCCGCGTCAGGTGGTGTCGGCACGTTGTCCCTTCCGTCGACCCTCCCTCCTTCCGACGCGGTTCACCACGGTTTCGTGGAGTGCTCTCAGGATTCTTTCGCCGGCGCGGTGCCGAGCCGGCTCAGCCTGGCGTCGGCCTCGGCGGCTCCCGGGCCGGTCACGCGCGGGAGGGCCGCCGGGCGACCGGCGGTGAGCAGCATCAGCGCGGTGACGGGTCCCTCCACGAGCGGGCCGTCCCCGATCGACCAGCCGAGGTCGGTGGCGGCGAGCCGCAAGCCGCGCAGGGCCCGGGTCGCCGGCGACGGCGGCGGCCACCGCATCGTCCAGAGCCGGGCGGCGGCGGTCGCGGCCGCCCGGGGCGGTGGCTCGTGCCGCCGCCCCAACGGCACCGTGATGTCCTGGGTGTGGACGAGGAGGTCGATCAACGTCTCCCGGTGGGTCACGCCGGCGTTGCGCCGACGGGAGCCGACCATCGCCCGGACCGTCGCGACGATCTGCCGCTCCGACCACTCGCGGGCGCGGTCGCAGGCGCCGCGGCGGATGCCCCGGTCCACGTTTCCGCCGTTGCGCACGAGCATGGCCAGGGCGGCGCCGAAACCGACCTCCTGCAAGGTCAGGTGGGCGGCGACGTCCTTCACGGTCCACCCGGCGCAGAGCGACGGTTCCCGCCACTCGTCCGGGGACAGGTCATCGAGCAGGTCCGCCAGGTGGATGCGCTCGGCGTCGATCGTGGGCCAGATTTCGGTGGGGTCGAGCAGGATCGGGTTCACGTCGGCACCTCCGCCGGACGCGGGTCGATCAGCGCCGTGACGAGCGCGGTGATCTGACCCGAGGGGTCGAAAGCAGGGTCGGGCACGGCCAGTTCGTGCAGGACGACGCCGGTCCAGTGGTTCGCCAGGATCGGCAGGTGCCGGTCGGGATCGTGCGAACCGGCGATCCGTAGCCACTGGGCGAACCAGTCGTTGACACGCGCGCCGGTCCGGAGCAGCTGCGCCCGCAGGGCCGGGTGGATGCCCGCCTCGACGAGGATCGCGTACCGGGCCAGCGTCAGTACCCGGTTCGGCCCGGTGGCCTCGTGGGCGAGCGTCGTCATGGCCTGGGCGAGTTCGGCCGGCGTGGTGGGGCAGAGCCGCGCCCGGACCTCGTCGGCGACCGCGCGCTCCCGTGCGGCGAACCGTTCGACGACGGCGTCGAGCAGGGCGTCCCGGGTGCCGAAGAGGTTCGCGGTGGACCCGGACGGCAGGCCGGCGGCCGCGTCCACCGAGCGATGCGTGAGGCCGTGGATCCCGCGCGTGCCCAGCACGGTGATCGCGGCGTCGAGGAGAACTTCACGGCGAGTAGCCATGAGTCAAACTACCATCGTTGTTCAATCGACAACAGAAGTTGTCTGCCTCCCCGGTCCCGACGGCGTGAGACTCGACACGGGACGCGGCGCTTTCCTCGGGTCGGCGCCCGACCCGCCGATCACCCCTCCAGGACGCGCACTGCGCGAGGCCGGAGTGGGAGAGACGATGCGGGAACGGGTCAGCGCCGAATCGGGGCTGCGCGGCGCCGCGGAGCGGTTCGGTCCGCATCCGTCGGTGATCGCCTCCGGTCGGGCCATGGCACGGTTCTCCGCCGTCTGTTACCTGACCGGCGGACTGGTGGGGTTCCTCACCGCCTGGCTGGTTCCGGCCTGGGAGGAGCGCGCCGCCGCGTTGATCGTCTCCGCGATCGCGCTGATCAGCGGCGTTCTGCTGGCCGGGTACGGCGCCAGGTTGTCGATCCGGGCTTTCTACTTGCTGGTGTTCGCGACGATCGGCGTACTGGCCGTGCAGCTGTCGACCCAGCGCGGCCACGCGGAGGCCACCGCGGCGGCTCTGCTGCTGCCTCTGCTCTCGATGTTCGTGCACGCGTTCTTCGACCGTCGCGCCACGCTGCTCGCCGACGCGGGCATCCTCGGGCTCATCGCGGTCGCCGAGTTCGCCTGGCAGGCGTTGCCGGTCGCGATCGCCGCGACACTGGTGTGCGTCAACACGGTCGTGGCGGCGGTCACCGGGTGGCTGGTGCGGGCCGCGGCGGAGGCCGAGACCGACCTGCTGACCGGCCTACCGAACCGGCGTGGACTGGTCCGCGCGCTACGGACCGCGCTCGCGGACTGCGACGGCGAGCCGCTCACGCTGGCGCTGCTCGACGTCGAGCAGCTCGTCGACACCGCCGCCGCGCGGCGCGGACCGGCCGCCGCCGATGAACTGCTGTACACGCTGGTCCGCGCCTGGGTGGCCGAGGCCGGACCCACGACGCTGATCGCCCGGTACGGCGACGCCTCGTTCGCCGTGCTAGTGCGTGGCGGTGTGAGCGCGACGACGGCGCTGCTCGCGCGGCTCCGTGCCGCTGCGAGCACCGCGGGCGGCTTCCCGGCAGGCACCGCGGGGCACCGGCCCGGCGACAGCCTCACGCTGCTCACCGGGCACGCCGAGTCCGCGCTGCTGGAGGCCCGCCGGGTGGGTGGCAACCGGACGGTGCACTACGAGGACACCGCAGGCGTCACCTCCCAGTTGACCGCCGCGCTGACCGCGGGTGAGTTCGCCGTCGTCTACCAGCCGATCGTCGACGCGGAGTACGGCCGCCTCACCGGCGCCGAGGCGCTCGCGCGGTGGATCCGGCCCGGCTTCGGGTCGGTCCCGCCGAGCGAGTTCATTCCGGACGCCGAGCGCAGCGGGTTCATCCGGGTGCTGGACCGCTGGGTCCTCCGGACGGCGTGCCGGACCGCGGCGTCCTGGCCCTCGGACGTGCCGTCGAAGGTGACGGTCAACGTCTCCGGCCAGGAGCTGGACCAGCCCGACTACTACGAGCAGGTCGTCACCGCGCTGGAGGACGCCGGGCTCCCCGCCGACCGGCTCGTCCTGGAGGTCACCGAAAGCACGCTGGACGCCGAGTCCGCGGCGGCGCTGGAGGTGCTGCGGCGGCTGCGCGGCCTCGGCGTCCGGATCGCGATCGACGACTTCGGCACCGGGTACTCCTCGCTGAGCCGGCTACACCGCCTCCCCGCGGACATCCTCAAGATCGACCGATCGTTCGTCGCCGAGTTGCGCCCGACCGACCAGGAGGCCCCCGTCATCGCCGCGATCACCGCGCTGGCCAGAACGCTCGGCCTGCGTACCGTCGCCGAGGGCGTCGAGGAGCCCTACCAGGCGGCCCTGCTGCGCCGGTACGGGTGCGACGAGATCCAGGGCTGGCTGTGCGGCCGCCCCGGCGACGGTGACCTGGTCGGCGCGGCGCTGGCCGGGCCGCACGTCGTCGCGCAGGTTCTGGCGGGCAACCGATGACCGGCGCGACGAGCCTAGCCGCCCGGGAGCCGGGCGGCACCGCGCCGGAAGCGATCGTGCGCCTGCTCCGCGCCGACCGGGCGCTGCAGTGGGCAGCCCTGCTCGGCGTCGCTTGGCTGGCCCTGTACGCGGTGCTCACCTGGCGCAGTCAGGACGACGCCGAGCTGGCCCGATTCACCGCGAACGTCCTGTACCTGCTGCCGGTGGTCGTCGCCGCGGTCACCGGCTGCCTGGCCGCCCGGCGTCGCGGGCGCGGCAACCGGACCGGCCGGGCCTGGGTGGTGTTCGCCGCCTCCGGCCTGCTCTGGCTCGCCGGTGAGCTGGTCTGGAGCTACCAGGCGTACGCCGCGCCGGACGCCGACACGTACCCGTCGCCCGCTGACGTCTTCTACATCCTGAGCGGCTTGCTCATCCCGGTCGGTCTGCTGGTGGCGTTCGGCCGGGCCGGTCGGCCCGGGAGCCGACGGGCGACGCTCGACGTCCTGCTGGTCGCGCTCGGCCTGGCGACGCTGGGGTGGGAGCTGCTCGTCGCACCGCAGCTCGACGACAGCAGCGGCTTCGACCGCCTGATCACGGTCGCCTACCCACTCACCGACATCGCGATCCTGGTGTGCCTGGTGTCGCTCGGCCTCTCCGGCCACGACCGCCTTCCGACCTCCGTCCGGCTCGTCGGCTGGGCCTACCTGGTGTTCGCGGCGACCGACTGCGGTTACTCGTACCAGACGATCAGCGACAGCTACGGCGACGCCAGCTGGCTGAACATCGGCTACCAGCTGAGCGCGATCACGCTGGCGATCGGCGGCATGGTCGCGCTGCGGTACCCGGAGGCGGAGGCGGTTCCGGCGGTGCTCGGCCGGGACCTCACGATCGTCCCGCTGCTGGTGGCCGCGGCCGCGGCCTGGTTCGTCGTCGCGGTGCAGATCGCCGAGGCCGGACTTCCGTTCGTCCCGGTGGTGGTCGCCGCCGTGATCGTGGCCGGGCTGCTGTTCCGGCAGCTGATGGTGACCCGCGACCGTACCCGGCTCGCCGCCGAGCTGCGGGACGCGCTGGCCGAGCAGGCCCGGTTGGCGGTGACCGATCCGCTGACCGGGCTGCACAACCGGCGCCACCTCCAGGAGGCGCTGGACCTCGAGGTCGCCAGGGCCCGCCGGTCCGGGGCGCCGCTCAGCCTGGTCGTGCTCGACATCGACCACTTCAAGCAGGTCAACGACGCCTACGGGCACGCAGCGGGCGACGCGGCACTGGTGCAGACCGCCCGCCGCCTGGGTGCGGTGGCGCGAGCCGGGGATGTGATCGCCCGGCACGGCGGGGAGGAGTTCGCCTGGCTGCTGCCGGACACGTCCGGTGAGGGCGCGGCCGAGCTCGCCGAGCGGCTCCGTGCCGCGCTCGCCGGAACCCCGGTCGACCTGCCGGAGAGCGGCCCGGTGGAGATGAGCGGGTCGCTCGGCGTCGCGACGCTGCGGGCGCCGGACGACGGTACGGCCCTGATGCGGGACGCCGACCGGGCGCTGTACCGGGCGAAGGAGCACGGCCGGAACCGGGTCGAGGTGGCGTCGGACGACCGGTTCACGGTGCCGACCGCGGTGCCCGCCGGCTGATCGAATCCGCTCACCGGGGTGTGGCACGCTGCGGCACATGGCGATCGTCCACGACACCACCCTGGTCCCGTCCAAGCTCGAACTGCTCACCGAGTGGCTGCCGCGGCAGCCGTGGTACGTCGGCAGCGGCACCCTTGACCTCGCCCGCGCCGGGGGTTTCCGGCTCGACGACCCGGCCGGGGAGGTCGGGATCGAAGTGATGGTGGTGACCGACATCGCCGGGTCCGAGGTCGTCAGCTACCTGGTGCCGCTGACGTACCGGGGTGCCCCGCTGCCCGGTGGCGAAGCCGCGTTGGTCGGCACCAGTGAGCACGGTGTCCTGGGGAAGCGGTTCTTCTACGACGCGCCGGCCGACCCGGTGTTCCGGGCGGAGCTCCGCGCGCTGGTACGCGGCCAGACACAGGCGCAGGCACAGCGCGAGAGCGACACGCCCGATCCGACGGTGCTGGTCGGCGCCGTGCCGGACGCCGCCGACGTCGAGGTGGTACGGGTGCTGGTGGCCTCGGACGCCGTGCCGGCGCCCGGCGAGGTCGCGGTGCCGTGGCAGCTTCCCGACGGCCACCGCGTCCGCGGAGTGGTGGCGCGCGCGTCCTGAGGGGGTCGCGACGGTCGGCAGCCGACCCGGATCAGCCGATGCGGCCGACGCCGCCGAAGAGGTAGACCTCGGGCTCGGCCTCGCCCGGGTCGGGCCGCCAGCGCGAGCACGAGACGACGCCCGGCTCCAGCAGCTCCAGCCCGTCGAAGAAGCGCTCGAGCTCGACCCGGGTCCTGGCCCGGATCGGGGTGCCGCCCCGTTCGGTCGTCTCGCGCATCACCCGGAGCATCGGCTCGCCGTGGATCTCCGCGGTCGAGTGGGTGAGGACCAGGTGGCTACCCGGGGGGAGAGCGGCGACCAGCCGGGCGACCGCGGGGTAGGCCTCGTCGTCGTCCATGATGTGGTTGACGACGCCGAGCAGCATCAGCGCGATCGGCCGGTCGAGGTCCAGCGTCCGCTCCGCCGCGGCCAGGATCGCGGCCTGGTCGCGCAGGTCGGCCTCCACGTAGTCGCTGGCACCCTCCGGCGAGCTGACCAGCAGCGCGCGGGCGTGCACCATGACCAGCGGGTCGTTGTCGACGTACACCACGCGGGCGGTCGGGTCGAGCGACTGGGCCACCTCGTGGGTGTTGTCGGCGGTGGGCAGACCGGTGCCGACGTCGAGGAACTGGGTGATCCCGGCCTCGCGCACCAGGTACCGGACGACCCGCTTGAGGAACGTCCGTTCGGCCCGTGCGCCGACCGGGATGTCCGGGATGTGGGCGAGGACCTCGTCGCCGGCGGCGCGGTCGACCGCGAAGTTGTCCTTGCCGCCGAGCCAGTAGTTCCAGATCCTCGCGGAGTGCGGAACGCTGATGTCGATCTTGGTGTCGGCGGGAAGGCCGGTCTCCTCGGACATGCCGGTCTCCTCGGTCACGGGGCCACTATAGACGCGGGCCGTGGAGTCGAGTGTGGAACGGCCCCGGGTGACGCTCCGTGCACGGTCTAAGCTCACGTCCGTCATCCGGACGTAAACACTGTTCAGCGGAGCGACGGCCCCGCACGACGACCAGGAGACGCCCACGGTGGACGGGCCGACCGCGCGCCGCCTGCAGGTCGGTGCACAGCTACGGCAGCTACGGGAGGGGCGCGGGCTCACCCGGGCGGAGGCCGGCTGGGCGATCCGCAGCTCCGAGTCGAAGATCAGCCGGATGGAGCTCGGCCGCGTCGGCTTCAAGGAGCGCGACGTCGTCGACCTGCTGCGCCTCTACGGGCTGGACGGCGGGGACGAAACCGCGCGGCTCCTGACGCTGGTGCGCGAGGCCAACGCGCCCGGCTGGTGGCACGCCTACCAGGACGTACTCAGCCCGTGGTTCCAGAACTACCTCGACCTGGAGCAGGCGGCCGAGCTGATCCGCACCTACGAGGTGCAGTTCGTGCCCGGCCTGCTGCAGACCGCGGCGTACGCGCGGGCGGTGATCAACCTCGGGCACGGCTCGTGCCTGCCGGCGGAGGTCGAGCGGCGGGTCGAGCTGCGGATGGCCAGGGCGACGATCCTCGGCCGACCGGATCCGCCGCTGCTCTGGGCGGTGCTGGACGAGGCGGTGCTCCGGCGGCCGATCGGCGGGGTCGACGTCCTGCGCGAACAGGTCGAGGCGCTGCTGCGCGCCACCGAGCTGCCGAACGTCCGGCTGCAGGTGATCCCGTTCGGCGCGGGTGGCCATCCGGCGGCCGGGGGCGCGTTCAGCATCCTGCGCTTTCCGCACCCGGACCTGTCCGACGTCGTCTACGTCGAGCACCTGACCACCGCGCTCTACCTGGACAAGGCCGAGGACGTCGACCTGTACGCGGCGGCGGTCGGCCAGCTGTTCATCGAGGCCGAGCCGCCCCAGCGGACCCCGGACATCCTGCGCCGCACGCTGCGCGACCTGGGCGGCTGACGGGCTCAGTTCGCGGAGCCGCCGGTGGCCAGGCGCATCAGGTCGGAGTCGAGGTCGATGGTCAGCTCGGTGCCGCCCGCGCTCCCGAACTCGTGCTGGTAGCTCTTCCACGACGCACCCCGGATCTCGTCGGCGAACCCGCTCTCCATCAGCACGACGAGCTCCAGAGCGGCCCGGTCGACGCGCTTGTTCAGCGCGGGGTCGTTCCAGTCCTCGGTCGAGGCGAACAGCGACGTCGGCACGGTGGTGGTCCGCAGGTAAGCGAAGAGCGACCGCAGCTGGTCGTCGATGACGAGCGCGTGCCTGGCCGTGCCCGCGGTCGCCGCGAGTACGACCGGCTTCGCGATCAGCAGGTCGTTGTCGAGCACCTGGAAGAACGAGGTGAACAGACCGCTGGCCCCGGCCTTGTAGACGGGCGTGCTCGCCACGATGCCGTCGGCCTCGCCGAGCGCGGTGATCGCGGCCTGCAGCTTCGCCCCGACCAGCTGGGAGACCATCGCGGTGGTGATCTCGGTGGCGAGCTGCCGGAGGTCGATCACCTGCACGGTCACCGAGTTGCCCCGCCGGGCCGCGAGCGCGCCGATCCGCTGCGCGGTGCGGTCGGCCAGCAGCCGGGTCGACGACGGGTCGCTGGTGCCGGCGGTGACGACCACGACCGAGAAGTTCTTGTTCATTTCGGGATCTCCGCGAGCTTTCTGCCGAGGGCTTCGAGTTGGTGCAGTTCGTCGGCGGTGAGCCGGGACCGCAGTGCGCGGCTCACGCCGCGGGCGTGTTGGCGTCCGATCCGGCGCTGGAGGTCCCGGCCGGCCGGAGTGAGCGAGAGCCGGACCCCGCGCCCGTCGGCGGGGTCCGCGCACCGTTCCACGAACCCCCGCTCGACGAGGCGATCGACCAGGCGCGACAGGGCCGGCTGGCTGAGCAGGACGTGCCGGTGCAGCTCGCCGATGCGCAGCGGGGCCGGGCACTTGGACAGCGTGTAGAGCACGTCGTACTCCCGCATGGAGAGGCCCTGCCAGACGTCCTCGGCTGCGAACTGCTTCATCAGCCGGGCGTGGGCTTCGAGCAGGGCCTCCCACGCTCCATTCGCGGTCATCAGCCGACCTGGACCTCTTCGGTGTCCTGGTACGGGGAGCCGCCGGTCACGTTGTCACCGCGGTTCGCGTTCGGGCGCGGCTGGCGCGGCGGCTGGTCGCCGTACTTGGCCTTCACCAGGCTCTGGTGCGTCGGCGCGTCCGGCACCTCCGGGTCACGCTTGGCGGCCAGCTCCTTGCGGAGGACCGGCACGACCTCCCCGCCGAGCAGCTCCAGCTGGTTCAGTACGGACTTCAGCGGCAGGCCGGCGTGGTCGATCAGGAACAGCTGGCGCTGGTAGTCACCGAAGTGCTCGCGGAACGTCAGCGTCTTGTCGATGACCTCCTGCGGACTACCGACGGTCAGCGGCGTCTGCTCAGCGAAGTCCTCCATCGTCGGCCCGTTGCCGTAGACCGGTGCCTCGTCGAAGTACGGCCGGAACTCCTTCACCGCGTCCTGCGACCGCTTGGCGATGTACGCCTGGCCGCCGAGGCCGACGATCGCCTGCTTCTCGGTGCCGTGGCCGTAGTGCGCGTACCGCTGGCGGTAGAACGAGATCAGCCGCATGTAGTGCTCCTTCGGCCAGAAGATGTGGTTGGCGAAGAAGCCGTCCCCGTAGTAGGCGGCCTGCTCGGCGATCTCCGGGCTGCGGATCGAGCCGTGCCAGACGAACGGCGGCACGTCGTCGAGCGGCCGCGGCGTGGACGTGAAGCCCTGCAGCGGCGTCCGGAACTTGCCCTCCCAGTCGACGACGTCCTTGCGCCACAGCCGGTGGAGCAGGTTGTAGTTCTCCAGGCCGAGCGGCAGGCTCTGCCGGATGTCCTGGCCGAACCACGGATACACCGGGGCGGTGTTGCCACGCCCGAGCATCAGGTCCATCCGGCCCTTCGACAGGTGCTGGAGCATCGCGTACTCCTCGGCGATGCGCACCGGGTCGTTGGTCGTGATCAGCGTCGTCGACGTGGTGACGACCAGCTTCTCGGTGAGGGCGGCGATGTGCGCGAGCAGCGTCGTCGGCGACGAGGAGAAGAAGGGCGGGTTGTGGTGCTCGCCGATCGCGAAGACGTCGAGCCCGACCTCCTCGGTCTTGCGGGCGATCCGGACGATCGCGTCGATCCGCTCGGCCTCGCTCGGTGTCCGACCGGACACCGGGTCGCGAGTGATGTCGCTGACCGAGAACACCCCGAACTGCATGGCCGTCTCCTTGCCTCAGGCTGTACCGGACGAGGCTTTGCGGTCCGCCACGGTCAGTCATGTTCATGCGTTTGCATGCACCAGAACCCCGCGGGGAGGCGGGCTATTCCGGTCGAGGTGAGACGCGCGCCACGGCGCTGGCGCCGCCGGGGCGCGGGGGGCCCCGGCGGCGGGATTCGGTCAGCGCAGGTTCCGCTGGCGGACCTCCCAGTCCGCGTCCTGGCAGAGTCCGCAGGCCGGGCCGACGAACTGTGCGGCCGCGGTCTGGCTGCCCTTGAGCTGCCAGTCGAGCCAGGCCGTGCCGACGACGGCGAACTCGCCCCCGTTCGGCTGCCCGAAGGTGCCGTAGTGACCGGCTCCGTTCAGCGCACCGAAGAACGCCGGGGTGGACGCGGGCAGCTTGCCGAAGTCGTCCACGGCGTTCGCGTAGGCGATGTCGGTCGGGCCGCCGTTGAGGTACGCCACCGGGCGCGTGAGGTTGCGCAGTGCGAGCTTGGTCCCGGTGCCGAACAGGCCGCTGTTCCAGACGACGGTCGTCGTGATCCGGCGGTCACCGGAGACCTCGATCGCCTCCAGGCCGCCGCAGGACTGGCCCATCACGGCGATCTTCGTGGTGTCGAGCTTGCCGCGGTACTTGCTACCCAGCCGGCTGTTCTCCCGGACCGCCCAGTCGATGCTCTGGGTCAGCCAGGACGCGCTCGTCTGACCGCTGCCGCCCGGCAAGCCGTTGGCCACGACCAGGTAGCCGCGGGACGCGATCTCCGACAGGAAGTTCTCGAACCAGGTGCCGTCGGCGCGGCAGGCTCCGTTGCCCCAGACGACGATCGGCAGCCGCGGAGCGGTCGCCAGGTCGGTCGGGCGGTAGATCGTATGGTTGCGCAGCGTCCGGTCGGTCTCGTACAGCGCGGGGTACGGGCCGGAGCCGGTGGCCGCAACGCTCGGAACCGGCGCGAGCCCGGCACCGGCGAACACGGCGACGGTCAGGGTCGCGACGGCGACGAGTAATCGCCGGGGGAGTCGGGGCGCTCTCATGGGTCCTCCTCGGGTCGGATCGTCGTCGGACAGTTCCCGTGACGATCGGGCATCGATGGCAGATGAATAGTCCGCCACAGGGCCCATAAAAGGGGGCATATGGGCACGCCGGTCGTCGAAATTGGGTGGTTTTGCCGATGCTGCTGCCCACCGCGTCCGACCGGCTGCGGCGGAGACGTTCGGCGGCGCGCGGTTTCGGTTACTCCGGTAACAGGTGCTGTCTTCCGGGGAGTCGATATGAGCGTGTATCTCCTGGCCGTGGTCCTGGTCCTGCTCGGGTACGCGGCGTGGCAGGGCGTCCGGCGGACCCGCGACGCGAAGGCCGTGCCGCACTGGACCACCGCAGCCGCGGTCGGCGTCGCGGCGTTGTTATTGGAGGCGCACGCGCTGACCGCGCTGATCGGCAGCGGGGTGGACTGGACGTACCAGGTGCTGGCGATCGTCGCGTTCGGACTGATCGCCCCGACGACGATCGCGTGGGGCATCGTCGGCTCGCTCTGGCTGCACCACCGGGCCCAGGACGCCGCGCCCCGGCGGGAGGCGGCGTCCGCGCGGCGTCACCGGGACGCCCGCGCGCTGATGAACGCGCCCACCCAGCGCATGCGCCACATCTGACGCCCAGCGCGTTCCCTTGACGCCAAGGATGATGTGGCGCTGGGCTCGCTAGGACGAGCCCTTCGCCGCATCGTTCGGCTGCGCCCGAGTGGGCCGTAGGCTGCCGGGGCGGAATCGGGCGGGGGGAAGGCGCGGCGTGGAGCTCTCCGTGCTGGGGCAGGCGGCCGGCATGTTCGCCGCGACCAACGTCGACGACCTGCTGGTCCTCGCGGTCTTCTTCGGCCAGGCCACGGCCGGCCGGGCGACGCGCGGCGGTGCCTGGCGCGTCGTGGCCGGTCAGTACCTCGGCTTCCTCGGCATTCTCGCGGTCGCCGTCATCGGGGCGCTCGGCGCCGGCCTGCTGCCCGAGGCCGTCGTCCCCTACCTCGGACTGCTGCCGCTGGCGCTGGGCGTCCGCGCCGCGATCAGCGCGTGGCGGGAGCGCCGCGACGGCGCGGCGCCGGACGACCCCGCCGAGGTCTCCGGCGGAGGCCCCGGTGCCTGGCAGGTCGCCGCGGTCACGTTCGCGAACGGCGGCGACAACCTTGGCGTGTACGTACCGGTGTTCACCGTCGCCGGGATCGGCGGGACGGCGGTCTACGCGGTGGTGTTCCTGATCGGAGTGGCGGTGTGGTGCGCGGCCGGATGGTTCCTGGCCACCCGGCCGCTGATCGCTGCCGCGCTGTCCCGCTGGGGACACGTCGTTCTGCCGGTGGTGCTCATCGGGATCGGCCTGGCGATCCTCGTCGAGGGCGGCGCGTTCGGTCTCTGACCGGGGCCCAGCCTTCGGTCTCTGACCGGGGGCCCAGCCCGGGTCAGTGGAAGATCTTCAGTCCGACGATGCCCGCGGCGACGAGCAGCAGGCAGACGATCCGGGCCGGACTCGTCGACTCGCCGAGCACGGCCATGCCGACCGCCGCGGTGCCCAACGCGCCGATGCCCACCCAGACCGCGTAGCCGGTACCGACCGGGATGGTCCGCAGCGCGTAACCGAGACCGCCCATGCTCAGCACGAGCGCGACCCCGAAGATCGCCGTCGGAACGAGACGGCTGAAGCCGGCGCTCTTCTCCAGCGCGATCGCCCAGACGGTCTCCAACACGCCGGACAGCACCAGTACGACCCAAGCCATGACGACACACCTCGGTAAGCCGTCGTCTTTGCAGAACCGGGTACGACGCGCACTCGTCCGGGACCACCGGGTGCGGTGGTGACAGGATCGAGCGTAGCTAGTTAGCGCGGTTATGCAACCGTTCGTTGCTCAGATCACCATTGTCGGTTTCGGGCACCCGCTCGGTCGCCGCGACCAGGTGCGGCCACACGCGGGCGGCCAGACGCTCCGGCGAGTCCGGGGTGTCGTGCCGCAGCCAGTCGACGACGATGCCGACGAGCGCCCCCGCGATCAGCGCGTAGATCGGGTCGTCGGGCGCCGTTCCCGGTCCACCCGCGGCGCGCGGTGCCACCTCGGCGGCGAGCCGCAGGTTGGCGCGGGTCGCGGCTCGGAGCCGGTGCACGAGGTGGTTGATGACCCGGGCGCTGCCGTCCGGCCCGAGCAGCGAGCGGTAGAGCGGCGCGTGGTTGGCGAAGTGCGTGAACACCGGAACCAGCGGATTGTCCACCGGCACGGTCTCCTCCACGAGCCCCGGATCGGCGAGCGGCAGCCCCTGGACCAGCTCGTCGAAGAGCAGCGTGCACGCGGCCGCCGCGACGTCGTGCACGTCCAGGTAGTGCTCGTAGAACGTCGACCGGCTGAGGCCGGCCTGCTTGGTGATGTCGGAGACCGAGATCTGCGCGAGGTCCTTCACCGCGACGAGGTCCAGCAGGGCTCGCTCCAGCGCCTGCCGTGAGCGGCGAGCCCGGGGATCCTTCGGCTCACCGCCGTCCTTCGACACGCCGCTCCCTGTCCCGGTCGGACCCCGATCGGCATCCAGTCCCTGCCGACCCCGTCCGACGATGGTACGTGGGCGGGGCCGACCGGCCAGGGACGGGTGGTCAGTCCTCCGCGAGCCGCAGCGCCAGGGTGGGGCATCCGGCGACGGCCGCGCGGACGGCGTCCACCTGATCGGGAGTGACGTCGTCGGCGAGAACCAGCAGGCCGCCGTCGTCATCGATCTCGAAGTGGTCCGGCGCCGCGGCCTCGCAGAGGCCGAGACCGGTGCACTTCTCGAAGTCCACGACGATCTTCATGCTCCCTGCCCTCACGGAATGCGGACCGGGAGCTTGTCCCAGCCGCGGACGGTCGAGGTCGACGAGAGCTGGGCGGACGACAGGTCGACGTCCCAGACCGGGAACCGCTTCAGCATCTCCTCCAGCGCGACCCGGCCCTCCAACCGGGCGAGGGCGTTCCCCAGGCAGAAGTGGATACCGCCGCCGAACGCCATGTGCAGGAGGTCGCGGCGGTGGATGTCGAACGCCTCGGGGTTCTCGAAGCGCTCCTCGTCGCGGTTGGCGGCGGCGATCAGCGCCATCATGATGCTGCCGGCCGGCACGGTGGTTCCGCGGACCTCGACGTCCCGGGTGACGTACCGGCTCATGAAGTGGCCGGGCGCCTCCATCCGCAGGATCTCCTCGATCGCGTTCGGGATCAGCGAGTGGTCGGCGGCCAGCTCCGCGCGCTGGTCGGGGTGTTCGGCCAGCAGCTTGGTGGTCCAGCCGATGAGCCGGCCGGTGGTCTCGTTGCCTGCGCCGGCCAGCACGGTCACGTAGAGCACGACCTCCTGCCGGGTGAGGTTCCGGACCGTGCCGGTCTCGTCCTCGAACTCGACCTGCAGGAGCTGGCTGATGATGTCGTCGGAGAGGTTGGCCGCGCGCCAGTCCACGTACTCCGCGAACGCCTGGCCGTCCAGCAGCGTCTGGTCGGTGTTCATCGGCGCGCCGGCCTCGGTGCGCAGTGATTCGTCCACCGCGTCGCGGACGGCCTCCTGTGCGGACTCCGGAATGCCGAGCAGCATGCTGATCGCCCGCATCGGCACCTGGTTGCCCAGCTCGGCGATGATGTCGAACTCGCGCGCTCCGACGAGCGGGTCGAGCGAGCGGGCGCAGAACTGGCGGATCTTCGGCTCGATCGCGATGATGCGCTTCGGCGTGAAGACCCTGGAGAGCAGCCGCCGGTGCAACGGATGGACCGGCGGGTCCTCGAAGATCAGGACGCCGGACGGCACCTCGATGTCGGCCTGGATGATCTCCAGGATGTCGCCCTTCGCGCTGCTGTACGTCTCGTGGTCCTGCAGGACGGCCGAGACGTCCGCGAAGCGGCTCACCGCGTAGAAGCCGATCTCCGCGTTGTGGTAGAGCGGCGCCTCGTTGCGCAGGCGGCGGTAGACGGGGTACGGGTCGCCCACGATCTCCTGGTCGTACGGGCTGAAATGCACCTCGTCCGTTGCGGTTGTGGTCACGGTGCGCTCCCTGGCGTGCGGCTCGGGGACCAGTTCTCCGACAACTGTCGGAGAACACCATGGCAGGTGCGGGCGATGACCGCAATGGGTCCGATTGGGACATCCCGCACGTGCCGCGACCCGGGGCGCGTTCCGGCGGCCGGCGTGCCGGCGGCCCGCGTTCCGACGCTCGGTGCGCCGGACGCGGGCCGAACCTCCGTCAGGCCGGTTCCGGACGCGAGAGGACCAGCAAGACCGCGACGAGCGTCAGGACGACGCCGACGGCCGCGACGATCACCAGCGGTGCCGGAACGTCCTCGACGAAGAACGCCGGTAACGCGCCGAGCGCCGAGAAGATCCGCGTTGCGGCGACCACGCGGGCGCCGATCCGGTTGCCGGTCCGCCAGGTGTAGACGGCCGCGGCGAGCGTGATGACGCCCATCACCGCGCCGACCGCGAGCACGGCGAGCGGCGGACCCGGCTCGTCCGTGTCGACCGGAATCAGCAAGCCGACCAGATCGCCGATGGCGAGCAGACTCGCCAGCACCAAACCGGCCTTGTTCTTCGTGCTCACCGTGGTTCTGCGATCGGTGACGGTAGCTTCGCTCATGGTTCCCCTCCGAACACTCGTGGTGGTGTGGACTCCAGGGTGTGGCCGGGCCGGTCCCGCGCACACCGGTCCGTCGCCCGGGCCGTCCGGGAATCCGCCCGGGTGATCTAGGGGTGGACTCCGCACCGGCCGGGCACCGGGGCAGCCATCATCTGAGCATGGAGCCCGTCATTCGCGTGCTGATCGCCGACGACCACCCGGTGGTGCGGCGCGGCATCCGCGCGCTGCTCGCCTCGCTGCCCGGCATCGAGGTGGTCGGCGAGGCCGCGAACGGCGCGGAGGTACTGCGGGAAGCGCAGCTGACCCGGCCGGACGTCGTCGTGATGGACGTGCAGATGCCGGAGATGGACGGGATCGTGGCCACCCGGCGGCTCGTCACCCAGCTGCCCGACGTCCCGGTCCTGGTGCTGACGATGTTCGAGGACGACGACACGGTGTTCGCCGCGATGCGGGCGGGCGCACGCGGCTACCTGCTGAAAGGCGCCGAGCAACAGGACATCCTCGCCGCGGTCCGCTCGGTCGTCGCCGGCCAGATGGTGATCGGCCCCGGCGTCGCCGGGCGGTTGATCAGCTACCTGAGCACGCCGCCGGCCCGGGGCGTCGTGTTTCCGGAGCTCACGCCGCGCGAGCGGGAGATCCTCGGCCAGATCGCGCAGGGCCGGTCGAACGGTGCGATCGCCGCCGACCTCCGGCTGGCGCCGAAGACGATCGGCAACCACGTCTCCGCGATCTTCGCGAAGTTACGGGTGGCGAGCCGGGCCGAAGCGATCGTCCGGGCGCGCGAGGAAGGGCTGGGGAGCGGGTCGGGGTGACGGGCTCGCTGATCGCGGCGATGGTGGTCGGCTCCGGCTTCGCGGCGGGCGGAGCGGTGGCGACCACGAGGCGCCCGCGCTCCGGGCCGGCCTGGGTCCTGGTCGTGGTGGCGGCGCTGCTGCTGGGTGCGCCGGCCGCAGCGGCGTTCGGCGCCGACCGGGCCGCGGGTCTGCTGGTCCTGACGGCGGCGGTCGTGCTGCCGTGCGGAGTGCTGCGGATCGTTCCCCGCCGACGCCTGCGGCGGGTCCAGCGCGGCCTCGACCTGGCCGTGCTGGCGGGCGGGGTCGTCACGGTCGGTGCGGTGGCGTTCGGCGCCGAGCCGCTCGGGTCGTGGACCGCCGGGCTCGTCGTCGTGCTCGTGTTCTGCGCCGGGTGGCTGCAGTTCGAGCTGACCAGCGGCGACGAGCGGCGTCAGGTGCTCTGGCTGGTCGCCGGCGTCGCTGCGTCGGTGCCGCCGACCGCGCTGTTCGGAGTCTGGGCCGACGACGGCTCGCTCAGCGGCGCCGCGATCTCGGTGATCATCGGGGTGCTCCTCCTGCCGGTGCCGCTCTCGGCGACGATCGCGCTGGTGGCCCCGCGCTGGACGGCCGTGCGGGCGGTGATCAGCCACGCCACGGTGGCGGCGACGATGTTCCTGGTGGCGGTCGCGGTCTACAGCGGTGGTGAGGCGCTGGCACGGATCCTGACCGGAGAGGTGCCGCCGCTCACGGTACGGGCGATGCTGGCGGCCCTGGTCGCCGCCGGATTCGCCCCGGTGCTCGCCCGGGTCCGGGCCGCCTCCGACGAGCTGCTGTTCGGCGGGCGCAGCGACCCGGTCGACACGCTGACCCGCCTGGGAACCGAGCTGACCGCGGGGTCTGCACCGACCGAGTGGCTGGAGACGCTGCGGTCGGCGCTGGGCGTCCCGGGGATCGTGCTCCGGCGGGGGAGCGAGGTCGTGGCGTCCTCCGGCCGGGTCGACCCGGCGCGGTGCGCGACGACGCCGCTGCGGGCCGGCCCGGAGCACGTCGGCGATCTCGACGTCGGTATCCCGGCCGACCAGCTGGCGCTGAGCTCCGCGACCCGCAACGTCGTGCAGCTGGTCGCCGCGCCACTGGCCCAGGCGCTGCACGCGATCCGGCTCAGCGCCCAGCTCCAGGCCTCCCGCGGCCGGGTGGTCGCGGCGCTGGAGGAGGAGCGTCGCCGGGTGCGGCGGGATCTCCACGACGGGCTGGGCCCGGCGCTCACCGGCATCGCCTACAGCGCGGACGCGGCGCGCAACCTGCTCACGGTCGACGCCGTCCAGGCCGAGCAGATCCTCCGCGAGCTGCGGACCGACGCCGGCGAGGCGATCGCGGAGGTGCGCCGGATCGTCTACGGCATGCGCCCGCGCGCGCTGGACGAACTCGGCCTCGTCGAGGCGGTCCGGCAGCGGGTCCTGCAGCTGCCGGGCGCGGAGGGCCGGGCGCTGAGCGTGACGATCGTCGCCGGCTCGCTGCCCGACCTCCCGGCCGCCGTGGAGGTGACGGCCTACCGGGTGGCGGTCGAGGCGGTGACGAACGTGGCCCGGCACGCGGGCGTCGGGGAGGCCCGGGTGGAGTTCGTCCCGGACGGTCGCTGCCTCCGCCTCACGGTGCGCGACGACGGCCGGTCGGACGGGCCGTGGTCACCCGGGGTCGGGCTGACGTCGATGCGCGAACGCGTCGAGCAGATCGGCGGCGTGCTCACCGCCGGCGCCGGGCCGGACGGCGGGGTCGTCGCGGCCGAGTTGCCGCTGGACGTGTATCCCACGGCGGATACCGTCCGTTGAACGGACGCATGTCCGCGATGCTGTGAGACGGTAGAGGCCCGCCGGGCAGCACGGTCCGGTGGACAGCTGTCCGGAGGAGCGACGACATGGCGAACCGCGGGACCGGCCCGGACTTCGTCGAGGCCCTGGCCCGGGGGTTGGACGTGCTGACCTGCTTCGACGCGCGGCGGCCGGTGATGTCGCTGAGCGAGGTGGCCGCCGCGACCGATCTCGCCCGGCCGACCGCACGCCGGTTGCTGCTCACGCTGGAGGAGCTGGGGTACGTCCGCGTGGCGGAGGGCGGCGGGTTCGCGTTGACGCCGAAGGTGCTGTCGTTGGGCATGGCGTACGTGAGCTCGCAGGGCCTCTGGGAGATCGCCCGTCCGCACTTGGAGCGACTGGTCGCGGCGACCGGGGAGTCGTCGTCGATGGCGCAGCTGGACGGGGCGGACATCGTCTACGTCGCCCGCGTCTCGGTGCCGAAGATCATCACGCTGCGGGTGGAGATCGGCACCCGGTTCCCGGCCGCGCAGACCTCGCAGGGCAAGGTGCTGCTCGCCGGGCTGGAGCCGGCGCAGGTCGAGGCGGTGCTGGCGCAGCCGAGCCGGTCCGGGCTGCCGCCGTACATCGGCCGCGATCCGGCCGAGTTCGCGGCCGAGCTGACCGAGGTGCGGGCGCGCGGCTGGGCGTTGGCGGACGAGGAGCTGGCCCCCGGCGTCCGCTCGGTCGCCGCGCCAGTCCGGGACGGCTCCGGCCGGGTGCGGGCCGCGATGAACGTGACCGTGCACGCGGCGGAGACGCCGCTGGACACGCTGCTCGACGTCCACCTGCCCCGGCTGCTGCGCACGGCGGGTGACGTCAGCGCGGAGTGGGCGCTCTGGCAGTCCCGGCCACACGCCGAAGTGGACCGCGCCTTCCACTCAGAGCCCGCCTGACCAGCGCCGGGCGCCACGCGGGCGTGGGGCGTGGGGCGGCGGGTTGGCGGGCGGCCTTGACACTTGGGATGGCTGGGCGGAGGGTAGCGGACAACTGTCCGCATAGTGGTTGGGGTGATCGAGTGGGCGCGGGACCGCTGTCCGGCGTGGTCGTCGCGGATTTCTCGCGGGTGCTCGCCGGGCCGTACGCGACGATGCTGCTCGCCGACCTCGGGGCCGAGGTGGTCAAGGTCGAGGCACCGGCCGGCGACGACACCCGCGGCTGGGTGCCACCGACGCGGGACGGCGTCGGCACGTACTACCTGGCCGTGAACCGGAACAAGCGGTCGATCGCGCTGGACCTCGGCGACCCGGCCGACCTCGAGGTCGCGCACGCGCTCTCGGCGCGGGCGGACGTGTTCATCCAGAATTTCAAGCCGGGCGGGCTGGCCCGCTTCGGGCTGGACTACGCGTCGGTGAAGAGGCGCAACGAGCGGACGATCTACTGCTCGATCAGCGGGTTCGGCAGCGCGGGCGGGGCGAAGCTGCCCGGGTACGACCTCCTGGTGCAGGGCATGTCCGGGTTGATGAGCCTCACCGGTGACCCGGACGGCCCCCCGTTCCGCGCCGGCATCTCGGTGTTCGACGTGATGACCGGGCTGCACTCGGTGATCGGCGTCCTGGCCGCACTGCACCACCGGGACCTCACCGGCGAGGGGCAGCACGTCGAGACGAACCTGCTCTCGACCGCGCTCTCGACGCTGGTGAACCAGACCTCGGCGTACGTGGCGGGCGGGGTGGTGCCCACCCGGATGGGCAACGCACACCTGAGCCTGTTCCCCTACGAGCCGTTGGCCACCGGCGACGGTGAGCTGATCGTCGTCGCGGGGAACGACGGCCAGTTCCGGAGGCTGGCCGAGGCGCTCGGGCGTCCGGAGTTGGCGGACGACGAGCGGTTCGACACGGTCGGCAAGCGCAACGATCACCGGGAAGAGCTGCGTCCGCTGCTGCTCGAGGCGCTGGCGGCGAAGAGCGCGCAGGAGTGGTTCGAGGTGCTCACCGCGGCCGGTCTGCCGTGCGGGCCGATCAACACCGTGCAGGGCGGCGTCGAACTCGCCGAGCGTCTCGGGCTGGAGCCGGTCGTCGAGGTGGACCAGGTACCGACGATCCGGAACCCGATCGGGCTCTCGGCCACCCCGCCGAGCTACCGCCTGGCGCCCCCGGCGTTGGACGAACACGGCGACGAGATCCGCCGCTGGCTCACGGAGGAGACCGATGCCTGAGTATCCGACCGCCCTGGGCGCGTCGAGCCGGGACGCGATCACGCTGCTCGGCCAGGACCTCGCCCACGACGTCATGGGCAACGTCGGCTTCGGGGAGCTGGCGTTCTGGCTCGCCACCCAGCGGCGCCCCACCCCGGGGGAGACCCGGGTCTTCGAGGCCGTGCTCGCGGCGCTGGCCGACCACGGGTTCACCCCGACCGCGATCGTCACCCGCCTGACCTACCTGTCGGCCCCGGACTCGGTGCAGGGCGCGCTCGCCGCCGGGCTGCTCGGCGGCGGCTCCCGGTTCCTCGGCGTCACCGAGGACTGTGGCCGGTTCCTGCACGACGTCCTGGAGGGCGTCGACGGCCTGCCGACGGACGACGACGGCTGGGACGCGCTGGCCCGCGAGACGGTGGCCACTCGACGGGCGGCGAGACAGTTCGTCCCCGGACTGGGCCACCACGTCCACAAGGACGGCGACCCGCGCACTCCGCGGCTGTTCGCGATCGCGGCGGAGGAAGGCCTCTACGGCCCGCACCTGAGCCTGTTCGCCGCAATCGGCCGCGTCCACCCGGAGATCCTCGGCCGGACGCTGCCGCTCAACGGCGCCGGGGTGTGCGGCGCCGCCCTCGCCGACCTCGGCCTCCCGCTGGAGCTGCTGCGCGGCTTCGCCCTCCTGGCCCGGACGGCGGGGCTGATCGGACAGCTCGCCGAGGAGCTGCGCCACCCGGTCGCGAACGACATCTTCCTCTCGGTGGACCTGAACAACACGTCGACCGATCCTGACCCCTACACTCCCTGAACCCTCTCGGCCACCGGAGGCCGCCATGGCTGAACTGGTCGCGGTGATCGCGTCCACCCACCATCCGTTCTATTACAAGACGAGCACCCTGCCCGAGGAGGAACGTCCGCCGTTCGCGGCGGAGTGGATCAGCAAGATCCAGAACTTCCGGGAGACGCTCACCAAGGCCCGTCCGGACGTGCTGGTGATGGTGGGCTCCGACCACTTCCACCAGCTGTGGCTGGACAACATGCCGCAGTTCCTGGTCGGCAAGGCACCGGTCTACGACGCCAACTGGTACAACGAGGAACGCGAGTTCGGCCTGCCTCGGATGCGGCTCGCCGGCGACGAGGCGTTCTCCGCGCACATCCTCCGCCAGGGTCTGGACGCGGGCTTCGACCTGGCGTTCAGCAACGAGCTGCGGATCGACCACAGCATCACGTGCCCGATCATCACGCTGCGGCCCGAGGCCGACCTGCCGATCGTCCCGATCTACACGAACATCTTCGCGCCGCCGCTCCCGCAGCCGAAGCGCTTCGTGCAGCTCGGCCGGACGATTCGGGAGCTGGTCGAGTCGATGCCCGGCAACCAGCGGGTGGCGGTGATCGGCACCGGCCACCTGTCGCTGGAGCTCGGCGGGCCGCGTCAGTTCGGGCCGACCGGCCCGGACCCGGAGTTCGACCGCAAGGCCGTCGAGTGGATCGCGTCCGGCGACCTCGAGGGCTGCCTGGCGGAGGTGACGCTCGACAGCCTGCACCTGCCCGGCAACGCCACCCACGGGTTCATGGACTTCATGCTGATGATGGGCGTCGCCGGTGAGGGCGCGAAGGCCGACTACGTGGAGACCGTCGACCTGTTCCACACGATGGAGGCCTACTTCACCTGGTATCCGCAGGGCGGTGCGCAGTGAGCAAGTACCTGGTGAACAAGTTCCTCTACACCGTCGACCGCGACCCGGAGCTGGTCGAGCGCTACCGCACCGACCCGCGCGGCACCGTCGCCTGGTGGGAGGCGGAGAAGGCCAACCAACTGCTCAACTGCACGACCGGTGAAGCGAGCACCTGGCTGGCGTTCACCGACGAGGAGCGGGACGCGCTGGTCGCGCACGACCACGTCCGGCTCTTCGAGATGGGCGCGCACCCGTTTCTCACGCTGACCCTGTTCATCGCGATGTTCGAGCACGACCACGAGCCGCTCGGCTACGTGAAGGCGTACGCCGCGAAGATGTCCCATCTCCAGCTGCCCTACCCCGACATCGCGACGTGAGAAGGCGGGGCGGCCGTCCGGCCGCCCCGCCGAATCACGTCCGCGCGTGGGCGCGCCAGAGCAGCCAGATGAAGTACGGCGCTCCGATCATCGCGGTGACGAGCCCGGCCGCGATCTGCGTGGGGGCGATGACGGTCCGGCCGATCGTGTCCGCCACCGTCACCAGCACCGCACCGAGTCCGACCGCGACCGGCACGGCCCGGGAGTGCCGCGAACCGACCAGCGCGCGGGCCGCGTGCGGCGCGACCAGGCCGACGAAGGCCAGCGCTCCCAGCGCACACGCCGCGGCCGCGGTGAGCACGGCGGCCAGCGTCAGGTACCCCAGCCGGGCTCGGTTGAGGGGGACGCCGAGGACCCGGGGGACGTCCTCGTCGAGCGCGACCAGGTCGAGCGTCCGGGATCCGATCAGCGTCAGCGGCAGCGCCACGAGCAGACACAGCGCGACCGGCAGGATCTGGCCGACGCTGCGTCCGTAGGTCGACCCGGCGAGCCAGGTGAGCGCGAGGTTCGTGTTCCACGGCGACACGATGATCACCACCAGCGTCGTCACCGCCAAGGCGCCCGTGCTCATCCCGATGCCGACCAGCACGATCCGGTCCGACGACAGTCCGCGGCCGGCCGCCAGCCAGTACACCAGCGCGAACGTGCCGAGCGCGGCGATCGTCGCGACCGCCATCACCGGCCAGATCCCGATTCCCGGCACCAGCAGTCCGATCGTGACCGCGCCGACGCCCGCGCCCGGCGTGACGCCGAGCAGGCTGGGCTCGGCCAGCGGGTTGCGGCAGACCGCCTGGACGATCGTCCCGGCCAGGGCCAGCGCCGCTCCGCCGAGCAGAGCCGCGAGGACCCGGGGCCAGCGCTGGTCCAGCACGAACGTGACCTCGCGCCCGGAGGCGCCGCGCGCCCAGTTCAGGACGTCGCCGAGGAGCACGAGCCGGTCGCCGAGCAGCAGCGCGGCGACGAACGCTCCGACAGCGGCGACCACCAGCACCGCCCCCACGCCCGCCACCCAACCGCGCGAACGCACGGTCCCGGAGGCACCACGCGTCGGGGTGGCCGCCGGTCCGCCGTCGCGGAGCCGCCGGGCGAGCCAGACCAGGATGATCGCTCCGGCGAGCGACGTGAGGATGCCGGTCGGCACCGCGATCCCCTTGTCCGCCGGGATCGTCAGGCGCAGCACCACGTCGGCGCCGATCACCACGAGCGCGCCGACCAGACCGGAGAACGGCAACAGCACCAGGTGGTTCCCGAGACCAGGTACCCACCGCGCGACCAGGCGCGCGATCACCGGTGCGCACAGCCCGACGAAGCCGATCGGACCGGCGACGGTCACCGCGGTCGCGGCGAGCAGAACCGCGAGCACGACCGCGATCACCCGGGTGCGGCGGACGCCGACGCCGAGCACGCGTGCCGAGTCGTCGCCCAGGCCCAGGACGTCGAGCCGGTGCGCGAGCAGCATCACGGCGAGGATGCCGAGGGCGGCCACCGGCGTCGCCATCGCCACCTGGCGGACGCCCGACTGCACGGTCGACCCGCTGCCCCAGGCGAAGAGGCCGACGGTGTTCTGTGCGAACAGCATGAGCAGGACGAGCGTCAACGCGTGCAGGGCCAGGGCGATCGCCTGCCCGGCGAGGATCAGGCGGGTGGGCCCGGCCGCGCCGCCGCGCGCCACCAGCAGCACCAGGGCCGACGCCGCGAGGCCGCCGATGAACGCGACCAGGCCGCGCAGTCCGAACGGGAGCGACAGCCCGGCGGCCGCGACGGCCACCACCGACACCCAGGCGCCGGCGTTCACCGCGAGGGTGTCCGGCGACGCCAGCGGGTTCCGCGCCACCGACTGGAGGACCGCACCGGAGATACCGACGGCGACCCCGACCAGGACGGCGGCCGCCAGCCGCGGCGCCCGGCTGGCGAGCAGCACGGCCACCGCCTCGCCGCGGTCCCCGTTCTCCGACGCCCACGGGAGCAGCGCCCGCACGAGCTCGCCGAGCCCCAGCCGCGCCGTGCCCTGCGTCAGGTGGACCGCGGACAGGACGAGCAGCAACACCAACCCGAGGGCGAACGCGGCGGTGACGCGCAGTGGCCTGCCCTCGGTCGTCGGACCGGGGGCAGGAGCCGTCTGCTGCGCGGGCGGCGCGCTCACCGTCCCGCTCCGGGTCACGACCCGGCGAGCGCGTCGACGACCGCGTCGACGTAGGCCTCGGCCGACGGCGTGCTGCCGAACATCCAGATGCCGTCCGGGAGCCGGTGGACGTTGCCGCCGGTCTTGACGAACGGCAGCTGCTTCCAGACCGCGTTGGACTCCACCGACTTGATGAACGTCGAGTTCGCCTCACCGTCGTTCGCCACGTACACGAACGAGGTCTTCGGGTCGGTGATCTTGGTCAGGCCCTCGAGGTCGGTCTGCGCGAGGCCGTAGTCCTTGTCGCCGCCCGACGTCCACTGGCTCTTCAGGCCGAGCTCCTGACCGATCGCGCCGAAGAACGAACCCGGGGTGAACATGCGGATCGACACCGTGCCGGAGTCGACCCAGCCGTCGGCCATCACGAACGGTCCGCCGGCCTTGCCGGCCTTCGCCAGGGCGGCCTTGCCGTCCTCGATCTTCTTGTCGAAGCCGGCGAGCAGCTCCTTGCCCTTGTCTTCGGTGCCGGTGATCGTGGCGAGCGTCTCCACCGTGCGGCGCATGTACCCGATCGGGTCGGTCGAGTCCGAACCGCGCAGCGCGAGCACCGGCGCGGTCTTCTCGATCTGCGCGAGTACGTTCTCCGGCACGTCGGTCACGGAGACGACCAGGTCCGGCTTCAGGGCCGCGATCGCGTCCAGGCTCGGCTCACCACGGGTACCGACGTCCGGGGTGGACGGCTCGAGCGCGATGCTCTTGTCCCACACGTTGTAACCCTTGACGTCGGCGGCGCCGACCGGCTTCACGCCGAGCGCGAGCAGCGTCTCGGTGAGGCCCCACTCGAGCGAGACGATGTTCGCCGCGGGTGCGTCCAGGCGCACGGTGCCACGCTCGTCCTTGACCTCGACCGGCCCGGAGGAGGCCTTCGCGGTGGAGCTGGCGTCGTCCGACGCGTCCTCGGTGGTGCCGCACGCGGCGAGGAGCAGCGCGGTCAGCGCGGCCGCGACCGTGGTGGTGAGCGCTCTGCGGGCGCCCCGGCGGGAGGTGGTGGGCATCGGTGTCCTTCTGGGTCGTCGGACGCGGGAACGTCCGGTTGGGACGGGCGGGGGGATGCGCCCGGGGAAAGCGAGGTCAGGGGAGCGGCGCCGGCCGCGGCCGCGTGCTGTGCCGACCGACGGGCCGGGTGCGCACGCGTCCGTCGTCGTGGACGTCCACGTCGATCCGCAGGCCGTAGACCTCGGTCAGCAGCTCGGACGTCAGCACCTCGGCGGGCAGGCCGGTGGCCCGGACGACACCGCGGTGCAGCAGGACGACGCGGTCGGCGACCGCGGCGGCCTGGTCGAGATCGTGCAGGACGACGCCGACCGCGACGCCGTGGTCGTCCGCCAGCTCCCGGACGATGTCCAGGGTCTCGACCTGGTAGCGCAGGTCGAGGAACGTGGTGGGTTCGTCGAGCAGGACGACGCCGGTGTCCTGCGCGAGGCAGGTCGCCAGCCAGACGCGCTGCAGCTCGCCGCCGGACAGCTCGTCGACCGGACGGTCCGCCATGGACTCGACGCCGGTGAGCCGCATCGCGCGCGCGACGACGTCCGGGCCCTCGGCGTCGCCGGAGCCGAACCGGCCGCGGTACGGGTGGCGCCCGTACGCGACGACGTCCCGGACGCGCACACCGCCCGGCGTCGGACGCGACTGCGTCAGCAGCGTGACGCGGCGCGCGAACTGCTTCGGGTGGAGTGCGGTGGCGTCGACGCGGTCGGCACCGTCCGGATCGCTGAGCGTCACTGCGCCCGCCTGCGGGGAGTGCAGGCGGGCGAGCGAGCGCAGCAGCGTCGACTTGCCGGATCCGTTGGGCCCGACGAGCGCGACCACCTCGCCGGCGTGGAGCTCCAGGCCGGCGTTCTCGACGACCGTGCGGCCGTCGTACGCGAGCGTGAGACCGGCACCGGTGAGCGCCGAGGATCGAGGTAAGGCGTCGTGCATGAGGTGAGGCTAACCTAAAAGCGATCCGCGCAGGTCGACTGGGGTGTGGTTGAGGCGAATGTGGCCTCGGACGCCGCCGCCTCCGCCGGGCCCGAGCGTCCCCTACGATCGGGGAGATCACTCTGCTGTCTCCGATCGCGGGAGGATACGTGCGGATCAGCAGTAGACGGTGGTCCGGCGGTGCGGTGCGCACTCACCCTCGATGGCCTCGGTGACGGCCGAACCACCCTCGCGTCCGGACGGCGACGACGTCCCGGTCACGCCGTGGTCGGTGGGGGAGCTCGCGGGCGACGTGGTCGTGGTCTCCGCCGACCTGTCCTGTGCCGAGCTGGACGAGCTGTTCCGCGCCGACGAGACGCTGCCGGTCGTCGTGGTCCGGGACAGCTCCCGGCGCACCGGGCTGGTGATGCGGTCGCGGTTCGAGCTGCTGATGTCCGGGCCGCTCGGCTACGGCCGCGCGCTCTGGGCACGGCGGCCGGTGGGCGCCGTCGCCGACTGGACACCGCTGGTGCTCTCCGCCGAGACCCCGGTCACCGACGCGTCCCACCGCGTGCGGACGCGATCCTGGCAGAACCGCTACGACGACCTGCTGGTGAGCTGGCCCGGCGGGCGGGTCGGCCGGGTCTCGGCCGCCCGCCTGTTCGACGCGCTCGCCCGGCGCCTGGTCGAACAGGCCACTCAGGACGCGCTCACCGGGCTGGCCAACCGCCGGCACTTCCTCGACGAGCTGGCCGCGGCGTGTGCCGGCAACGGGGACGGCGCCGTCGCGGTGGCGTTCGTGGACCTCGACCGGATGAAGCAGGTGAACGACACGCTCGGCCACGGCGTCGGCGACCAGCTGCTGGTCTCGATCTCCCGGCGGCTGCTGGCGGCCACCGCACCGGGGGACGTCGTCGCCCGCCTGGGTGGGGACGAGTTCGCGGTGCTGCGCCGCGCCGACGCGGAGGCGGGTGGGATCGCCGCTCCGGCGTTCGGCGAGCGCCTGCGCGCCGCAGTCGCCACCCCGGACCCGGCACTTCCGGACGCCGCGCACAGCACCGCCAGCGTCGGCGTGGCGGTGGCGACCGGGCCGATCGAGCCGGGCGCTCTGCTGCGCGACGCCGACGCGGTGATGTACGAGGCGAAGCGCGCCGGGCGGAACGCGGTGCGCGCAGTGGGCAGCGGTAGCCCGCCCCCGGGGCGGCGCGTGGGCGGGTCCGATCCGCTCGGCCGCGCGCTGGAAGACCAGGAGCTGGAGCTCTTCTACCAGCCGATCGTCGACCTCACGACCGAGCGCGTCGTCGGGGTCGAGGCGCTGGTGCGCTGGCGGCACCCCCGGCGCGGCCTGCTGGCGCCCGCCCAGTTCCCGGTCGAGACTCCGGGCGACCTGTCCAGGATCGACCAGTGGGTGCTCCGGACCGCCTGCGCCGACCTCGCGTTCTGGACGAACGTCCTGGGGGAGCGGGCGCCGGACCGGGTGAACGTCAACGTGACGGCGGAGGCACTGCGCGACGGCGGTCTGGAGGCGGCTGTGCTGCGCGCCACCGGCCAGGTGGGGCTGAGCCCGGACCGCCTGCACCTCGAGTTGCCGGAGACCGCGGACCTCTCGCTGCTCAACGACGCGGTGGGCAACCTCAACACGCTCCGCAGGCACGGCGTCGGCGTGATCCTCGACGACATGGGCGCCGGATCGTCGACGCTCCGCCACCTGTCCGTGCTGCCGGTCTCCGGCCTGAAGATCGACAAGTCCTTCGTGGCGGGCATGCTGGAGAACCCGAACGACCACGCGGTGATCAAGCTGCTCACCGGGCTCGGGACGAACCTCGGGCTCCCGGTCATCGCGGAGGGCGTCGAGGAGCCGGAGCAACTCGACGAGCTGCTGGTGCTCGGCGTCGGGTACGCGCAGGGCTACCTGCTCGGTCACCCGCGGCCGGCGATCGAGCTGACCCGCCGGTTCGACCCGGCCGGCACCGTGGTGGCGGCGCCGGTCGAGGTGCCCTCCCGGCCGGACGGGCCGGTGTTCACGCCACGCCTGCGGCCGATTCGGCGGGGCGTGCGCCGGTCGTTCTGACGCCGGGCTCAGGCACGGCCCTCGGGGCCCGGAGGAGATCCCGACCCGGAGGGCTCGTGCGCTACCGAACGGGGACGGCCTCCCGCGCGGGGGCTCCGGACGGCACCGGGGCGAGCGCGCGCAGGATGTCCTCGACGCGAGCCTTGGCGTCGCCGAAGAGCATCTGGGTGTTCTCCCGGAAGAACAGCGGGTTCTGGACACCGGCGTACCCGGCCGCCATCGAGCGCTTGAACACGATGACGTTCTCGGCCTCCCAGACGTGCAGGACCGGCATTCCCGCGATCGGGCTGCTGGGGTCCTCGGCCGCGGCCGGGTTGACGGTGTCGTTGGCGCCGATGACGAGCACCACCGACGTGTCCGAGAAGTCGTCGTTGATCTCGTCCATCTCCAGCACGATGTCGTACGGGACCTTGGCCTCGGCCAGCAGCACGTTCATGTGACCGGGCAGCCGCCCGGCGACCGGGTGGATGCCGAACCGGACCTCGACGCCGCGCTCGCGCAGCGCGCGGGTCAGCTCGGCGACCGGGTACTGGGCCTGCGCGACGGCCATGCCGTAGCCCGGCGTGATGATCACCGAGCGGGCGGCAGCGAGCAGTTCGGCGGTGGCCTCGGCGGAGACCTCGCGGTGCTCGCCGTAGTCGGTGTCGTCCGCCGGGCCCGCGGCGATTCCGAAACCGCCGGCGATCACCGAGATGAACGAGCGGTTCATCGCCTGGCACATGATGTACGACAGGTAGGCACCCGACGAGCCGACCAGCGCACCGGTGACGATCAGCAGGTCGTTGGAGAGCAGGAACCCGGACGCCGCGGCGGCCCAGCCGGAGTAGCTGTTGAGCATCGAGACGACGACGGGCATGTCGCCGCCGCCGATCGAGGCCACCAGGTGCCAGCCGAGCAGCAGCGCCAGCACGGTGAGCGCGGCCAGCAGCCCGAGGTTCGGAGCCGCGACGAACCAGACCGTGAGCGCGACGAACACCGCGAGGGCGCCGAGGTTCAGCGCGTTCTTGCCGGGCAGCATCAGCGGCGACGAGTTGATCCGCGCCGAGAGTTTGAGGTACGCCACGATCGAGCCGGTGAACGTCACCGCGCCGATGAACACGCCGATCGACACCTCGGCGTGGTGAATGCGCAGCAGGGAGCCGTGGAGCCCGTCGGCGTGCTCCAGGTAGCCGTTCCAGCCGACCAGCACCGCGGCGGCGCCGACGAAGCTGTGCAGCAGCGCGATGAGCTCCGGCATGCCGGTCATCTCGACGATCCGGGCGCGCCAGATGCCGATCACCGCACCGAGGGTCATCGCGGCGACCAGGAGGCCGATGCCGACCCCGTTCACCCCGCCGTCGATCGCGAGGACGATCGTGGCGGCGAGCGCGACGGCCATGCCGACGATGCCGGATGTCGCGCCGGCCCGGGAGGTTTCGTGTTTGGACAGCCCGGCGAGGCTGAGGATGAACAGCAGGGCAGCGAGCAGGTACGCGGCCTGGGCCGCGGAGGCGATCGTCACGGGTCAGCTCCTCGAGAACATGCCGAGCATGCGACGGGTGACGGCGAAGCCGCCGAAGATGTTGATGGAGGCGAGCAGGATCGCGATCGAGGCCAGGACGGTCACCGAGACGTCGTCGTGCCCGATCTGGAGCAGCGCGCCGACGACGATGATCCCGGAGATCGCGTTGGTCACCGACATCAGCGGCGTGTGCAGCGCGTGGTGGACGTTGCCGATCACGTAGTAGCCGATCACGATCGCCAGCACGAACACCGTGAAGTGCGCGGTGAGCGCGCTGGGCGCGAACCCGATGAGCACGAACAGCACGACCGCGGCGATCGCGGCCGGGACCAATCGCCTCGCCGGGCTCTTCGGCTTCGGCGGCGCCGGCTGTGGCGGCTTCGGGGCGGCGGCCGCTGCCGGGGCGGCGCTCACCGCGACCGGCGGTGGCGGCCAGGTCTTCTCGCCGTCGCGCACGACGGTCATCGCCCGCTGGACGACGTCGTCGAAGTCGAGGACGAGCTGCCCGTCCTTGTCCGGCGTCAGCAGCTTGAGCAGGTTGACGACGTTGGTGCCGAACAGCTGCGACGCCTGGGCGGGCAGGCGTCCGGGCAGGTCGGTGTAGCCGATGATCGTCACGCCGTTGTCGGTGACCACGGCCCGCCCGGCCACGCTCCCCACCACGTTGCCGCCCTGCGACGTGGCCATGTCCACGATCACGCTGCCCGGCTTCATCGCGGCGACGTGTTCGGCGGTCAGCAGCGTCGGGGCCTGCCTGCCGGGGATCAGCGCGGTGGTGATGACGATGTCGACGTCCGCGGACTGCGCGGCGTAGAGCGCGGCGGCGGCCCGGTCGTAATCCTCCGAGGTGGCCTTCGCGTAACCGTCGCTGCTGGCCTCCTGCTCGACCTCGACGGCGAGGAACTCCCCGCCCAGCGAGCGGACCTGCTCGGCGACCTCCGGCCGCGGGTCGGTGGCCCGCACCATCGCGCCGAGGCTGTTCGCCGCGGCGATCGCCGCGAGCCCAGCTACACCGGCGCCCGCCACCAGGACCTTCGCGGGCGGCATCTTGCCTGCGGCGGTGACCTGACCGCCGAACAGCCGGCCGAACGCGTGCGCGGCCTCGATCACCGCGCGGTACCCGGCGATGTTGGCCATCGAGCTCAAGACGTCCATCGACTGCGCGCGCGAGATCCGCGGCACGGCGTCCATGGCCAGCACGGTGATCGGGCGGTGGGTCAGCGACTCCACCAGCGCCGGGTTCGAGGCGGGGCTGATCAGCGAGACCAGCGTCGCGCCATCGGCCAGCGCGGCGATCTCCTGCGGCGACGGCGGGTTCACCTTGAGCACGACGTCCGCGTGCCACGTCGTGGCGGTGTCGGCGATCCGTGCGCCGGCGCCCGCGAAGGCCTCGTCGGCGAAGCTCGCCTTCGCGCCCGCACCGGATTCGACGACGACGTCGTAACCGAGTTTCACGAGCTGTCCCACGGTGGCCGGGGTCGCGGCCACCCGGGTTTCCCCCGGCGAGGACTCGGCCACCACCCCCAGCGTTTGCCCGGGCGACTGCGCAGTTCCATCCATCGGGTGTCCCTCCTCAGGCGCGCTGCGGCCGCCGGGTAGCAGCCGTCCGCGCGCGGCAGGGCTGATTTCCGAGGGCACCGATCAGCGCGGCAACCACGACGTGCGTGATGTTGACATGGATTCTCCGGTTGCGAATACCGATGTAACGAACGCCTCACGCCGAACGGTTCGATGAGGAACGGCTCAATCAATTCAGTTGAACGTCGATGACAAAGAACAAGAATGCTCAGGTTTCTGGATCGTGTTCCGTGCTTCGGATCCACAAGTCCTCGGCGACGAAGAATTCGATCAGCGACGCGATTTCCTCGGGCGAGTCACCCTCCACCACGATCGTGTCGTTGATCCGGATCGTGACGTCGTCGAGCAGCTCCAGCGTGCGGATTTCCGGCGCGACGCGGACTAACACGTCGATCACCTGGGACAGGGTGGCGTCGTCGAACGCGTGCTCCATGGCTTCCTCCCGGACGAGACGAGTACTCGGGAGGACAGAGCAGCGGGCGGCGGCCGGTGATACGTCAGGACGGCAACGTTGTGAGGTGGGTGCTGAACCAGTCGGCGGCGCGGTCGGCCACTTGATCCAGTGTTCCGGGCTCGCCGAAGAGGTGGGACGCGCCGGGAATCAGCAGCAGCTCGTTCGGTGCGGTCATCGCGGTCCGCGCTTCCTGGTTGAGGTCGACCACCGATTCGTCGTGGCTGCCGACGATCAGCAGCGTCGGTGCCTGGACCGCGGAGAGCGCCGTCTCGGCGAGGTCGGGCCGGCCGCCGCGGGAGACGATCGCATCGACGAGCTGAGGGCGGGCAGCGGCGGTGACCAGCGCCGCCGCCGCGCCGGTGCTGGCGCCGAACAGGCCCAGCGGGGTGTTGGCGGTGTCCGGCCGCGCGTGCAGCCAATCGAGGATGCCGGTCAGCCGGTCGGCCAGCAGGCCGATGTCGAACCGCAGCTCGTGGGTGACCGCGTCGAGCCGCTCCTCGTCGGCGGTCAGCAGGTCGACCAGCACCGTGCCGAAGCCGCGGTCGTGCAGGACGTCGGCGACCACCCGGTTCCGAGGGCTCCGCCGCGAGCTGCCGCTGCCGTGGGCGAACAGGACGACGCCACGGGCGTCGGCCGGGAGGTGGACGTCGGCTTCGAGGTCGGCGCCCGCGGTGGGTACGCGGCACGTGGTCATCTGCTGGCTCATCTCGTCCTCCGGTGGTTCCGTCGAGGGCGGCAGGCGGCCCCCGGCGGGTACCCGGACACCTTCGACCAATTCGACCCTAGGCGACGGATCGCCCTGGTGGTTGATCCGCGTCAGTCGACACCGCGTCAGTCGACCCCGCGTCAGTCGACTCCGCGTCAGTCGACTCCGGGAAGCACCGCCACGCGGTCGGCGTGGTCGAGGCGGTAGCCGACGCCCCGCACGGTGACGATCCGCGGACCGGAGTCGGCGAGCTTCACCCGGATCCGGCGGACGTGGACGTCGATCGTCCGCTCGCTGTCGCGGAACCGGTCACCCCAGACCGCGTCGATGAGCTGTCCGCGGCTGAACACCTGCCGGGGGTGCCTGGCGAGGAACGCGAGGAGGTCGAACTCCCGCCGGGTGAGCGACAGCTCGGCGCCGTCCAGCGTCGCGACCCGGCGTCCGGCCAGGATGCGCAGCGGCGGGACGTCGGGGGCACGGGTGATCGGCGGTGGCGCGGCCGCGGCGTCGCCGAAACCGAGGGAGACCGACGCGGAGACGGCCGCGTCGCCCGCGCGGGCGTGCCCCGCCAGCAGGTCGCTGATCTCCGCGCAGAGCGCGGAGGCGACGCCGGACGCCCCGCCGCCGGTCAGTTCGATGTCCACCGTGACCCGCGCGGTCCGGGCCGACCCCGATGCGGCGGCGAGCCGCCGCGGAGCGGCCGGCCCGGGCGCTCAGCGCCCGGGCGGCGAGACGCGGGGCAGCAGTGGGGCGCGCTGGTCGGCCTGCGCTGTCATCGGGTTCCGTCCTCTCCGTGCCACGGCTAGTTAGGTCACCCTAACTAGACCTGACCAGCCGTGGCACGGTGTGGGCTGTGGGATGCCTCCCACCGGGCTGGATCAGGCCGGGACGAGCCCGGGACGCCCGGCCACCGTGACCCACGACGCGCTTGTGCTCACCGGCGACGTGCGGGTCGCGATGCTCGCCACCGTGCGTGCCTCCGCGAGCCAGCGCTCCGGGGTGACCTCGCACCGCAGGTAACCGCGGAGCGTGCCGTCGAAGTAGCGGACGTGCGGGTTGAGCGAGGGATTGGCGGCGGTGACCGGGGCGATGAACGGAGCGGGAAAGTCCGAGCTCACGCTCGTGGCGGTGAACTCCACCGCCACCGGCGGTGCGGCCAGGTTGTCGCGGTCGATCCGCAGGTCGCTGAACCACGAGGAGTGGATGTCACCGGCGAGCACGACCGGGTTCGCGATCTTCCGCTCGGCCAGGAATCGCAGGATCCGGGTCCGTGCCGGGTGGTAGCCGTCCCACTGGTCGAGGTTCACGATCGGTGGCAGCGGGTTGGCCGGGTCCAGCAGATTCGGGAACCGGATCTGGCTCATCATCACCTGCTGCGCGATCACGTTCCAGCGCGCCCGGGAGCCTGCGAGCCCGGCCCGCAGCCACTGCTCCTGGGCGGAGCCGGTGAGCGTGCCCGCGGTGTTGTCCAGGCCCGGCTGGGCCGGACCGAAGTCCAGGGCGATGCCCGGGGGCTGGTCGGTGCGGTACTGCCGGGTGTCCAGGACGTTGATCCGGGCGAGTCGGCCGAAGTCGAACCGGCGGTAGAGCCGGTAGTTCGACGATCCGGGTCGAATCGGCCGCCGCAGCGGGAGGTGCTCGTAGTACGCCTGGTACGCCGCCGCGCGCTGGGCGGCCATCGCGGCCGGGGACTGGAACTTCGGCGAGTTCGCGTCCTCCGCCTCGTCGACGAGGTTCGCGTAGTTGTTCTCCACCTCGTGGTCGTCCCAGGTGACGATCCACGGGAACGCGGCGTGCGCGGCCTGGAGAGAAGGGTCGCTCTTGTAGAGCGCGTGGCGTGCCCGGTAGTCGACGAGCGTCCGTAACTGGTCGAGCCCCGCGGTCTGCGGGATCGTGTGCATGCGGTCGGGGTAGGCGCTTCGCGGGTCGTACTCGTAGATGTAGTCGCCGAGGTGCAGGACGACGTCGAGGTCCTCGGCTGCCAGCCCGTTGTAGGCCGGCCAGTAGCCGTTCTGCCAGTCCTGGCAGTTCACGATGCCGATCCGCAGTCGGGACACACCGGCTCCCGGCGCCGGGGCGGTGCGAGTCCGGCCGGTCGCGCTCAGGTGGCCGCCTGCGCGGAACCGGTACCAGTACTCCCGCCCGGGTCGCAGACCCCGGACGTCCACATGCACCGTGTGCGCCCGGCCGGGCAGCGCGGCCGCGGTGCCCCGGCGCACGACCTGGGCGAAGCGGGCGTCGGTCGCGACCTGCCACTCCACCGGGATCGGTCGTCCCGGCAGCGAGCCGGCGTTCAGCGGGTCGTTCACCAGCCGGGTCCAGAGCACGACGGCGTCCGGGAGCGGATCGCCGCTGGCCACGCCGAGGCGGAACGGGTCGGCGGGCAACGGTGCGGCGTGCGCGGAGCGGACGTCGACCGGGAGCACGCCGGCGGCCACCACCCCGGCCGCAGCACCTACCAGGAAACGTCTCCGGTTGACCACGGCCATCGGAACCTCCTCGTCAGCGACGGCGGACGTAGCTCAGCAGGCCCGGGAGGCTTCCGGGTGAACGGCGCGCGCCCCGGGAACGGCGGCCACTCGTCCATGATCCGCGTGAACGGCCGAGTGTTCACGGCTTTGGCCGTACGCTCGAAAAGACGTTTGTCTGCGGCGCGCGCGCCGACCCGCGGGGGGACGGATGGCCGGTGGCATCTCCGACGTGCTGGCGCGGATGCGGACGATCCGCGACGCGCTCGACCCGGTGGACGGCGTCCGGCAGTTCAACCAGGTCTACCTGCGGGTGACCGAGGAACTGCAGCCCCGGCTGACCGCCGGGTTCTTCCGCGATCCGGGGTTCGTCGAGCGGTTCGCGACGATCTTCGCCGGCCGGTACTTCACCGCGGTCGACGCGGGTGCGGTGGACGTCCGGCGGGTGAGCCCCGCCTGGCGCCCGCTGTTCGCCCAGCGCGAGGACCGCCGGATCCATCCGGTGCAGTTCGCGGTGGCCGGCATGAACGCGCACATCAACCACGACCTCGCGCTGGCCACGGTCGACACCTGCCTGGTCTGCGGTACCCACCCCGGCGACGAGCGGGTCGAGATCGACTACCTGCGGATCAACGCGATCTTCGAGGAGGTGGAGGCGGAGATCCGGTTGGCGCTGCTGTCCGGCCCGGAGGAGCTCGGGGAGCCGTTCGAACCGATCGTCCACTTGGTCAGCACGTGGAGCGTCGTGCAGGCACGCGACGCCGCCTGGGTGCGCACGCAGGTGCGCTGGGCTCTCCGGCAGCAGGACTGGCTGCTCGACCGCACCGAGGAGGCGTCGGCGAGGGCGGTCGGGATGACCGGCAGGCATCTGCTGACGCCGCTGCTCCCGCCGCGCCGCGGTCGCCCGTTCCCCGCGCTGCTGCCGGACCGACCGCACACGTGAACCGGTCGAGACCCGCGAGTACGCCCCGCAGTGACCCGAGATGTCCTACCGTGCTCGCGGAACGATCTTTGCTATCCGCTGTGATCGGCACGCCTCATCGGGGAGGAAACGTCGTGAAGGTACTGGTCGACAATCAGCGGTGCGAGGCACACGGGCAGTGCTGGATGGTGGACGAGGAGCTCTTCCCGCTCGACGACGACGGGTACAGCGCGATCCCGGCCGGCGGCTTCGACGTCCCGGCAGGGAAGGAAGACGTCGCCCGGCGCGGCGTCGACGCCTGTCCGCTGCAGGCGCTGCGGGGCGAGTAGCGGCACGCGGAAGGGCCGGGCCACGACGGTGGCCCGGCCCTTCGATCCGGTTACGCGGTCGATCCGGTTACGCGGTCGATCCGTCCGGTCGGCCGGTCAGGGCTTCGCGGTCTCCTGGACCGAGCCCGCGCGGTCCTTCGCCTCGCCCTTCAGGTTCTCGGCGTGGCCGCGGGCGTCGTCCTTGACGGTCTGCGCCGCATCGGTCGCGGTCTGCTTGACCTGCTGGACGGCCTCCTGCGCGGGCTCCTTCACGTTCTCGGCGACCTCCTTGGCCTTGTCGCCGAGCGCCTGACCGGCCTGCCGCACCGGCTCCTCGGCGCGCTCGCGAAGCGCCGCGCCGGCCCGCCGCTCGGCCGGTGAGGCCGGGAGCAGGCTGGATACCAGCCAGCCGACGCCGAACGCGATCAGCCCGGCCGCGAGCGGGTTGCCCTCGGTCTGGCGACGCGCGGTCTCGGCCGTACCGGTCACCGCGGAGGACGCCGAGTCCTTCGCGCTGACCACCGCGGAGGACGCGGAGTCCTTGGCGCTGACCACGGAGTCCTTGGCGCTGGACGCCTTGTCCGCGATGCCGTGTCCGGTCTCGGCGGCCCGGTCGTGCGTACCGTGCGCCGCGTCGACCGCCTTGTCCTTCACCGTGCTGGTGACGTCGGAGGCCGTCCCCATGATTCGCTCCTTCACCGTCGTCGCCGCGTGGCCGACGCGCCCGACCTGACGCCGGGCCGCCTGCCGCGGGCTGACCTTCTCGACCAGCGCGTCGACGTCATCGCCGAGCTGCATGCGCTGCCGCATGATGTCCCGCTCTAGGCGTTCCTGTTCTGCACCCATCGCACGTCCTCCTTCACCGTCTCGACCGTCCGCTTCGGAACCGGGTTGACCTCTTTGACCTTGCTTCGGCCGTAAGCGGCCAGAGCCGCGGCGCCGATCGCCCAGAGCACGCCGACGATGAGCGCGGCCCATCCGATCGGGATCAGCTCGCCGAGTCCGTACATCACCGCGAGGGAGATGAACAGCAACGCCAGCCACCCGGCCAGGCCGGCGCCGCCGAACGCGCCACCGGCCTTTCCGGCCTTGGTGACCTCTTCCTTGGTCTCTGCCTTGGCCAGCGCGATCTCCTGACGCACCAGCGTGGTCAGGTCGTTGGCGACGTTCTTGACCAGTTCGCCGACCGAGGCGTCCGCGACGCGCGGCGGCTCGCCCGGGACCCCGGTGGCGGTCACGGCCGGCCCTCCCGCGGGTCGCGGTAGGGGTCGTCGACCGGCGGAAGCGGCTCGGTCGCCGGGGCGCCGGGAGGAGCCGCCGGGTAGGCGGCGTCGCCGGGGGTGTAGGCCGGGTCGGTGCCCGGCGCGCCGGTGGAGTAGCCCGGCGCGGTCGCCGGGTACGGGTCGACCGGCGGATACGGGTCGGAAACCGGGTAGCCCGTGGGCACGGTGCCGGTCGCCGGCGGGACCTCGGCCACGCCGATCGCGGTGTCCTCGGCGTGCCGCGGCGTGACCGGAGGAACCGGCGGAACCGTCTCCGTCGTGCCGACGCCGAGGCCGGAGTAGGTGGTGTCGGAGTAGCCGGAGTAGGTGCTCCGCTCGTCCACCAGGGACGCCGAGGACGTCGATCCACCACCGGAGTCTCCACCGGAGGCCGCGGACACGCTCCGGAACACGCGTCCCGCGACCACACCGGCGGCACCGGCGAGCAGCAGGAACGTGCCCGGCCGACGACGCGCGAACGAGCGGACGTCGTCCAGGACGGCGTCCGGGCCGCGCTCGTCGAGGTAGTCGGCGAACCGCCGGGCGTAGGTGGACGCCCGCTGGCTGAGCTCCGCGGTCAGGGCGGACTGATCGCCCGTGGAGCCGAGCTCGTCACCGGTGGTGCGCAGCACGTCGACGATCCGCCGACGCTGAGCGTCCACCTGGGTGCTCACCTCGTCGCGAGTGGTGCGAAGCAGGTCGGTGGCCTGGGCCTTGGCCTCGGCCGTTACCTGCGACGCCTGGTCGCTCGCGGTCCGGGCGACATCCGCACCGGAATCCTTGGCGTGTCGCGCGAGCGCCGCGCCTTCTTGCTGGGCCGCGCCGGCGGTCTCCTGGGCGCGTGCCGTCGTACTGGGTGTGCTAGTCATCGCAACCCCTGGGGGCACTCGGGGATCGGGTCGATCCGCAGGGTGTCCCGGACACGACGGAAGAAACCTTTCCGAAGTGAAAAGGATGGTCGCGTTTAGTGATCGAATCCTCTCAGAGCGTACGTTCGGCGCGTGACGGAGCGCAATGGTGCGTTGATTCGGTCAGTTCGTGAGCCAGAGCGTCAGGTTGAGGGCCGCGGCGTAGCCCACCCAGAGCAGATACGGAACCAGCAACGCACCGGCGGGCCGGCTGAGTCGCGCGAACAGCACCGCGTTCGCCAGGATCACCGCCCACAGCACCGTGATCTCGGCGAACGCCGCGCCGGGCTGCTCGCCGACGAAGAACAGCCACGTCCAGGCGGCGTTGAGCACCAGTTGACCGGCGTAGAGGCCGAACGCGACCGGCGCGGCACGGAATCCGCCGCGTCGCCAGGCGAGCCAGCCGGCGATTCCGATCAGCGTGTAGAGCACCGTCCATACCGGCCCGAACAGCCCGCTCGGCGGCGCCCACGCCGGTCGGTCCAATCCGTTGTAGTAGCTGCCCGCGTCGACGCTCGCCAGACCGCCCACCGCGGCGGCGGCGAACGCCGCGGCGAGGAAGCCCGCCAGTGCCAGCCAGGTGACGTACCCGTGGTGGTCGCGGGTCCGGAACAACTCCTGCGATGCCATTTCCGACCTTTCCGACGAAGTCTCGGGTCCGATTTCACTGTCGGTGAGGTCGGCGCACGCGGCAACTCGGACCCGCGCGCCCGCGGCGCCCGGGACCGCTCCGGGGCACGTCGGGACCGGTCGCGCGGCATGGAAGGCTAGCGCCATGGCCACCGTGTTTCCTGCGCAACCCCTCACCAACTGGGCCGGCAACATCGAGTTCTCCACCCGGACGCTGCACCGCCCGACCAGCGTCGACGAGGTGCAGGAGCTGGTCGCAGCCGGCGACCGCCTCCGGGTCCTGGGCACCGGGCATTCGTTCAGCACGGTCGCGGACAGCACCGGAGCGCTGCTCACCGTCGCCGATCTGCCGCGCCGGATCGAGATCGACCCGGACCGTCGCGCGGTGACGGTCAGCGCCGGGACCCGGTTCGGCGAGCTCACCCAGGAGCTCGACCAGGCCGGCTGGGCGCTGCACAACTTGGGTTCGCTGCCGCACATCAGCGTCGGCGGTGCGGTGGCCACCGGCACGCACGGCTCCGGCGTCACCAACGGCACGCTGGCCTCCGCGGTCAACGCGCTCGAGCTCGTGACGCCGTCGGGCGAGCTGGTCCGCCTCGCCCGCGGCGACGAGGGCTTCGACGGGTCGGTCGTCGCGCTCGGCTCGATCGGCGTGGTGACCGCGCTCGGCCTCGACCTGCAGCCGAGCTACGAGGTCGAGCAGCGGGTCTACGACCGGATGTGGCTGTCCGCACTCCGGGTCAATCTGCGCGAGGTGCTCGCGTCCGCGTACAGCGTCAGCATCTTCCTCACCTGGCGGCGGGCCTTCGCCGACCAGGTGTGGGTCAAGCACCGCACCGACGCCGGTCCGTGGCCGCACGGCCGGGACTGGCTGGGCGCAACGCTGGCGCCGAGTCAGCGCAATCCGGTGCCCGGCCAAGATCCCGGGTACGCGACCCAGCAGGGCGGCGTCCCCGGGCCGTGGAACGCGCGGTTGCCGCACTTCCGGCTGGAGTTCACGCCGAGCGCCGGGGACGAGCTGCAGACCGAGTACCTGCTCCCGATCGAGAACGCGGTGCCCGCGCTGGACGTGCTGACCGGGCTCGCGGACCGGCTCGGGCCGGTGCTCCACGTCAGCGAGATCCGGACGGTCGCGGCCGACGAGCTGTGGCTCTCGGAGGCGTATCAGCAGGACAGCATCGCGCTGCACTTCACCTGGCACCCCGACCCGGCCGCCGTCGCCCCGGTCGTCCGCGCGCTGGAGGAGGGCCTGGCGCCGCTGGGCGCGCGTCCGCACTGGGGGAAGGTGTTCGGTATGGAGCCGGCCGCGGTGGCCGCCCGGTATCCGCGCTTCGCCGACGCCCAGCGGTTGATCCGTGGGTACGACCCGGAGGGGAAGTTCCGCAACGTGTTCACCGAGCGCTACCTGTTCGGGGTCGACGACTGACGGCTCGGCCCGTCGGCGGCCCCGCTCGTTACAGTGGGTCGTCTACCTGCAGTAGATAGCGGTTCGATACCCGGAGACGGAGCGACACGGCGTGGCGGAGAAAAAGGCGGCGAGCCCGGGGCGCGGGCGGCTGATGCTGGTCGTGCTGCTCGCGGTGGGGTTGTTCGCGGCCGTCGGATCGCTGGCCGCGGCGTACGTCGGCCGCGACGAGCCGGCCCCGCGCCCGGCCGCCTCCTCGTCGGTGTCGGCGACGCCGAGGGCGTCGCCGATGACCGAGGAGGAAGCCCGCGCCGAGTACTACCGGCAGAATCCCCGGGCGACCGGCTGGTGGCAGTGGGTGCTGATCGGCGGGCTGCTCGCGCTGCTCGCCGTGGTCGGGATCCTGCTCCTCACCCGGCCCGACCCGCATTCATCGCCGGCCCGGGAGGGCTCTCGCGCGGATTCACGCCAAACCGGCCTCCACGGAGCCCGTGGAGCCCGATTCGGCGTCAATCCGCGTCGGCGTCGCCGGCGGGTCAGGGGGCACCGGGGTTGTCGGCGGGTTTCGGCGCGTAGTCGTCCCAGTTGGGCATCGGGGTGCCCGCGACACTCGCGGCGAGACGGTCGAGGTACCAGCGCCAGCCTGCCTCGACGTCGGTGGCGTCGACCCCGGCCGCGAGCCGCTGTGTGAACTCCAGCGTCGTGCCGCCCGCGTGCTCGGCGAGCGTGACCGCGATGTGCCAGCTACCACCGCCGTCGGCCGGGAAATCGACGACCAGCCGGGTCGGCGGGGAGCAGTCCAGGATCGACACGGTCACCGGCTCGGCGACCTCGCCCCCGGCGTCCACCTCGCCGGTGACCGTGAACTCGACCGTGCCCCCGGTGCCTCCCTCGCCGGTGAAGCTGCCGATCCACCGTGCCAGTCGGTGTGATTCGGTCAGCGCCGCCCAGACGTCCTCGACCCGATCCGGGAACGTGCGGTGCAGGACCACCAGCTCCGTCCCGTCGTTTCGTTGGCGCACTTCACCCTGCGGACCGGTCACCATGTGCCGTCCCCTCTCGGTTGTCGGTTCTCGTGCGGCGTGCCCGACGGAGTTCCGTCTCCAGTGCGTCCAGCCGGGACGCCGGCCCCGGCGCGGTGCGTGGGATCCCGCCCAGGTGTTGCAGCCAGGCGTCGACCTCGGCGAGCGGACCCGGGCGCAGCCGGTACACCCGCTCTTGGCCGCGGACCTCCGCCTCCGCCAACCCGGCCTCGCGCAGGACCCGGAGGTGGCGGCTGACCGCCGGCCGGCTCACCGGGAACCGGGCCGCGATCGCGCCGACGGTCGCCTCCCCGGCGCAGAGCACGGTGAGGATCTCCCGGCGTACCGGGTCGGCGAGGGCCTCCCACACGGACACAGCTGAAGCGTAACGTATCTCTTATATAAAGGCGATGTTACGCGTACTAGCCGCGGGAAATTCGGGTATCCGGGCCCGCATGACAGTGAATTCTTTTCAACCCCCGGCCTCCGCGAAGGCGAAGCGAACTCAGCGGACGCCGGTCGAAAAGAACTCAGTGCGGCTACGACGCAGCGATCTCTCCCGGCCCGGCTACACGCGCCGGCGCTCCGGCAAGGGCTTCCGCTACTTCGACACCGACGGCTCCTCGCTGCGCGACCCGGAGGCGATCGCGCGGATCAAGGCGCTCGCGATCCCCCCGGCCTGGCGGGACGTCTGGATCGCCCCGTATCCGAACGGCCACATCCAGGCCGTCGGCACCGACGACGCCGGCCGCAGGCAGTACCGGTACCACGACGTGTGGCGGGAGAAGCGGGACGCCGAGAAGCACGACCGCGTCCTGGAGGTGGCCCGGCGGCTCCCGAAGCTGCGGAAGACCGTCGCCCGGCACCTCGAGCACCGGGCGCTGGACCGGGAGCGGGTGCTCGCGGCCGGCGTCCGGCTGCTCGAACTCGGACTGTTCCGGATCGGCGGTGAGGTCTACACGGAGGAGAACGGTAGTTTTGGGCTGGCCACGATCCGGAAGAAGCACGTCTCGCTGCACCGGGGCGCGATCCTGTTCTGCTACCCGGCCAAGAGCGGGATCCAGCGCACGATCGAGGTCCGCGACGACGCGGTCCGGAACGTGGTGCTCGCGCTGCGCAGGCACCAGGACGACGAGGACGACCTGCTCGCCTACCGCAGCGGTGGGCGGTGGTACGACGTCAAGAGCTCGGACATCAACGATTACCTGCGCGACAACGCCGGGGTGACGATCACCGCGAAGGACTTCCGCACCTGGCACGCCACCGTGCTGATGGCGGTCGAACTGGCGCTGGCCGGCGACCCACCGGACGCCCAGCGGGCGCGCGAGAAGGTGGTGCGGGCCGCGCTGGAGGACGTCGCCGAGTACCTCGGCAACACGCCTGCGGTCGCCAAGGCGTCCTACGTCGACCCGCGCATCGTCACCGCGTACGAGCACGGACGCTCGATCCGGTCGACGCTCGACCGGCTCGGGAAGGGCGACGCGAACGCGCTGACCGCCCAGCCCGCAGTGGAGTCCGCGGTGCTGCGGCTGCTCACCACGGACGCGAAATAGAGTGACGGCGTGGATGCCGAGGACTTGCCCCCGGAGCGGGTGCTGCCGCTGGTCGTCCGGGTGGAGCGCACCGAGCCGCCGACCCGCACCGACGCGCTGGAGGCGGCCGCACGGGCCGTGCTGCTGATGGTGACGACCGACGAGCCGGAGTGGCGGGCCGCGGTCGAGGCCTGGCGGGGCAACCGGATCCGGAAGGTCGTCCGGCGGGCCCGCGGCGCGGAGTGGCGGCGCGCCACGGAGCTGCCCGGCCTGACCGTGACCTCCGGCTCGGCCCAGGTGCGGGTCTACCCGCCGGTCCTGCTCGACGCGTGGCCGCGGGACCTGGCGCGGCTCCAGGTGAGCGGCATCGAGCTGGACGATCCGGCGATCCCGGAGCCGCCACCGGGGACGCCGTTGGTGCTGCTCGCGCCGGACGTGCGGATGAGCGCGGGCAAGGCGATGGCCCAGGCCGGGCACGCGGCGCAGCTGGGCCTGTGGTCGCTGGACCCGGCCGTCGCCGCGGACTGGGCGGCGGGCGGCTTCCCGCTCGCGGTGCGGGTGGCGTCCCGCGGACAGTGGGACGCGGCGGTGCGGGCCGGCGGCCCCGTGGTGCACGACGCGGGCTTCACCGAGGTCACCCCGGGCAGCGCGACCGCGACGTTCGCGTGGCCCCAGAAATCTGGGGCGTCATCGACGTATCGGCGTCCGATACGTCGATAACCGGCCACATTTCTGCGGGCCTAGGTCGTGCGGGGCGTGCCCTCCGACCACGTGGGCGCGGTGCCGGCGGCGATCCGCACCGCGTTCGCCGCGAGCACGGCCTCCCGCTCGTCCGGGCCGAGCTTGTCGACGTAGACGATGCCGTTGACGTGATCGGTCTCGTGCTGGAGGCACCGGGCGAACAGCCCCGTACCGTCCACCCGGATCGGCCGTCCCTCCAGGTCCTGGCCGGTCACCGAGGCGGTCGCAGGCCGGGCGAGCGGCGCGAACTCCAGCGGCACCGAAAGGCAGCCTTCCTCGTCCTTGTCGAGTTCGACGTCGGGCTCCGGGGGGAGCAGCACCGGGTTGACGATCGCCCCGACGTGGTAGAAACCCGTGTCGTCCGGGCAGTCGTAGACGAACACCCGGGCGTCCACGCCGATCTGGTTGGCGGCGAGCCCGACGCCCTCGGCGGCATCCATGCTCTCCAGCATGTCGGCGACGAGCTGCTTGAGCCGATCGTCGAAGGCCGTGACCTCCTGGCAGGGCCGGTGCAGGACCGGGCTGCCGTGCACCGTGATCCGGCGCGGCTGGCCCTCGGGCAGTCCGACCTCGGCCGCCCATTCGTCAATGTCGAGTTCTTTCGCCACCTCCGCATTATCCCGGCCGGGTCGTCCCCGGTCGGGTCCGCCTCACCGGTGCTTCGCCGCGGGATCGGTTCGCCTACATCGGACGGCGAGTGGGTACCGCGTTCGGTGAGGGCGCAGAGCGTCCGGAGAGGAGCGTGGTGATGAGCGAGACCCCGCAGGATCCGGCCGTGCACGAGCGCAGCGGTCCGGACGTCGCCGCCGCGATCGGCGCGGCCGAGCACGACAGTGCCCTGCACGAGACCCACACCCACCCCGAGCGGACGAAGAGCGGCGAGGCGCACGTCGAGCAGTCGTACGGCGACCCCGCCATGACGGACGCGGAGGCGGAGAGCGACGAGGAGCCGAGCCGGTCGGCGGCGAGCGCGCAGTCCGTGCGTGGCGCCCGGGTATCCGACCAGGTCGCCGGGCGCACCACCCGCGACTGACCCGGCCGGTCCACGGGGCCGACCCGCTAGGGTTCCGGGCGATGCTCACCTGGTTCCGGCGGCCGTTGCCGCGCCCCGACGCCACCGTCCGGCTGGTCTGCTTCCCGCACGCAGGCGGTAGCGCGAGCTTCTACCGCTGGCTGGCCGACCTCGACCCGGGCGTCGAGGTGCTGCTGGTCCAATACCCCGGCCGGGAGAACCGCATCGCCGAGCCGATGCCGGAGACGATGGGCGCCCTGGTGGACGCGGTGGTCGCGGCGTTGCCGCCGGGGCCGGTCGCGGTGTTCGGGCACAGCATGGGCGCCTCGGTCGCCTACGAGGTGGCCCGCCGGGTGCCGGTGCGGGCGCTGGTCGTCTCCGGGCAGCCGGCGCCGCGCTGGCACCGCTCGGGCGTCGTCCTGGACATGTCGGACGCGGACGTGCTCGCGGCCATCCGGCGGCTCGGTGGCACCGCGTCCGCGGTCCTGGACGACCCGGACCTGCGGGAGATGGTCGTCGATGTGATGGGCGGCGACCTGCGGCTGCTCCGGACCTACACGCCGACGCCCGCGGAGCCGCCGCTGGAGGTTCCGGTGCGGGCACTGGCCGGCGCCTCCGACCCGGCCGCGCCGCCGGAGCAGGTCGCCGACTGGCGCACGGTGACCACCGGGCCGTTCGACCTCACCACGCTCCCGGGCGGACACTTCTCCCTCGTCGAGCACGCCGCCGCGGTCCGCGCCGAGATCCTGGCCGCGCTGCGGACGGCGTGACGCGGGTCAGTGAGGACCGGCGGTTCGCAGCGCGTCGATGACGCTCTGGAGGTGCCGCCGGATCGCCCGCTCGGCACCGCCGGGGCTGCGGGCACAAATCTCGTCGATGATCGCCAGGTGTTCGGGCAGCGACACCTGCGGCCGTCCGGGACGCAGCGCCAGCCGGAACTGGTGGCGGACGTTCTGCGCCCGCAGCCGCGACAGCACCTCGGCAGCGACCGGCTGGGCGGCGATCTCCCGGATCAGGCCGTGCAGCTGCTCGTTGAGCTGCGAGTACGTCAGCACCTCGCCGGTGGCGACCGCGGTCCGCATCGCGTCGGCGATCGCGCGTAGCTCGGCGATCTGGGCGTCAGTGACCCGCTCGGCGGCCTTCGCCGCGCAGAGCCCTTCGACGACCATCCGTACCTCGGTGATGTCGATCGCCTCGGCGAGGCTGACCGCACGGACCCGGGCGCCCCGGTTCGCGATGCGCTCGACCAGCCCTTCATGCGCGAGCGTCAGCAGCGCGGTGCGGACCGCGCCCCGGCTGGCCCGGTACCGCTCGGACAGCTCCGCCTCGACCAGTCGCTGATCGGGGACGAGGTCGCCGGCGAGGATCGCGGCCCGGATCCCGTCGGCCACCCGGTCGGCGTCGGCGGGCGCGGAGGTGCGGTCGGCGTCCACCGGCGCGAGCGGCACGGGCTCCGATTCAGGCGACGTCACGTGTCGGTCTCCGGCGGTTCGAAATGGGTCCGGCTCATGCTAGGCCGTCTCCCTTGACATCCACGCACGCTGACAAGATTGTTAACAGTATCGTGCACAACCTGTCCCCGGGCGTACTTGCACCGTCGTGACCGTCCGAAGCCGGGAGGTAGTCCGTGTCCGAGTCGCTGTTGGTCGTCAGCGCGCACGCCGGTGACTTCGTCTGGCGCGCCAGCGGTGCGATCGCGCTGACCACCTCCCGGGGCGGGACCGCTACCGTCGTCTGCCTCACCTACGGGGAGCGCGGCGAGTCCGCGCAGGCCTGGCGCGCGGGCCACTCGCTGGAGGAGATCAAGGCGATCCGGCGCGACGAGGCCACCGCGGCGGCGGACGCGCTCGGCGCGCGGGTCGAGTTCCTCGACGCCGGTGACTACCCGCTTCGCCCGGCGGACGCGATCGTCGACCGGCTCGTCCACCTCTACCGCGAGCTGCAGCCGACCGTCGTCCTCACGCACCCGCTGGAGGACCCGTACAACGGCGATCACCCGGTCGCCGCCCGGATGGCGCTGGAAGCGCGGGTGCTGGCCCAGGCGATCGGGTACCCGGCGCCCGGCGACCCGCTCGGGGCCCCGCCGGTGTTCTTCTTCGAGCCGCACCAGCCCGAGCAGTGCGGGTTCGTCCCGCAGGTGCTGCTCGACATCACGCCGGTCTTCGAGACCAAGCAGAAGGCGATGCGCTGCTTACCCGCCCAGCAGCACATGTGGTCGTACTACACCGACCTGGCCACCCGCCGCGGCGTCCAGCTCACGCGCAACGCCGGGCCGAACCTCGGACTGACCAGCGACACCAAGGCCGAGGCGTACATGCGGTACTACCCGCAAGTGACGACGGAGCTCTCGTGAGGACCGTCGTCGTCACCGACGTGCCTCGCCCGGCGGCCGCGAGCGTGGACGCGCTCGCCGGCTTCGGGGTGGCCACCGTGCACGAGGCCCAGGGGCGCACCGGCTACCTGGGGCCGGACCTGGTCGCCCGGGTGCCCGGGGCGCGGATCGCCGGTGCGGTGGTCACGGCGGTTTGCTGGCCGGGTGACAACCTGATGATCCACGCGGCGGTCGAGCAGTGCGGCCCGGGCGACGTCCTGCTCGTCACCACCACCTCGCCGTGCCGGGACGGGCTGTTCGGCGAGCTGCTCGCCACCTCCCTGCGCAGCCGCGGGGTGCGGGGTGCGGTGCTCACCACCGGCGTCCGGGACGTCGCGGCGCTGCGGGCACTCAAAGCACCGCCGTTTCCGGTCTGGTCGGCGGCGGTGAGCGCGCAGGGCACGGTGAAGGCGACCGCCGGTGCGGTCAACGTCCCGGTCGCGGTCGGCGGGGTGCTCGTGCACCCCGGGGACGCGCTGGTCGCGGACGACGACGGCGTCGTCGTGGTGGCCCGAGAGGCGGTCGACGACGTGGTCGAGGCCTCCCGGGCCCGCGAGGCCACCGAGGACGCCACCCGCGCCGCGCTCGCCGCCGGTGAGCTGGGGCTGGACCGGTACCGGCTGCGCCCGCTGCTCGAACGCCTCGGCGTGGAGTACGTGCGACATGAGCGGTGAGGACGGTGTCCGCTGCCTGCTGATGCGCGGCGGGACGTCGAAGGACGGGTACTTCCTCGGGGTTCGGTGTGCAGCCGAAGCCGATGCCGTCGCAGCTCCCGTTGGACTCGGTGTCCGGTAACGGCATGGAGTGAGGTACTGGGCGCGTTCGGTGATGGTTCCTGCGAGAGTCCTGAAGGCGACTTACGGGTTGACTCAGGGTCCGTGCAGGATCGTTTCGGTGCGGGCCGGTCCCGGGCACGGTCAAGGTATGCGATGGATGAAGGCTGCGCTCGTGGTGATCGTCTCGGTGGTCGTGGCGGTCGGCGTCTACGGAGTGACCGGCAACATGGCCGTGCCGTCGGCCATCGTTCTGAGCGGGATCGTCGCCGCCTGCATGGCCGTCGCCCTCGGCGACGACCAGGACCTGGCGACGCCGAACGCGTCGACGCCGGACCGGACAGCGGCGACGCGTACGCACGCAGCGGCGGACGCCTGGCCCAGCGCGAGCGCCCGCCGTCCCGACCCCGACGCCGCGGCCTGGCGCGCGGCCCAGGGCGTCCGCTGAGCGGGCGCCTATGTCCCCGGGGCCAGGACGGCGAAGCCGTGCGGTGGGACGGTGACACCGGCTGACGGCGTCTCGGGCGACGACGTACCGGCCGCGACCTGGTATCCGGGAGCGTCGACGGTCAGCGGGTCGTCGCCGNTCCCGACCCCGACGCCGCGGCCTGGCGCGCGGCCCAGGGCGTCCGCTGAGCGGGCGCCTATGTCCCCGGGGCCAGGACGGCGAAGCCGTGCGGTGGGACGGTGACACCGGCTGACGGCGTCTCGGGCGACGACGTACCGGCCGCGACCTGGTATCCGGGAGCGTCGACGGTCAGCGGGTCGTCGCCGATGTTGAGGGCGACCAGCAGATGGGCGTCGTCGGGCCCGTCGACCCGGTAGGTCAGCGTGGTGTTCGTGATCGTGCCGATCGTCGGGACGCCTCGAACCAGCCACGCGTGCCGCCGACGCAGCCCGAGCAGCTCCTGGTGGAGCCGGTAGACCGGCCACCCGTACGGAGCCAGCTCGTCCGGGAGCGCCGGGAACGCCGGACGGACCGCGTCGTCCCCGCCGGCCCGGTTCTCCTTCCGCCCCCGGAACGCCTGCTCGTCGCCCGCGTAGACGCTCGGGATGCCGGGCATCGTGGCGAGCACCGCGATCGCGTGGCCGAGGTGGCGGTCGTCGCCCACCTGGTCGGCCAGCCGGGTGACGTCGTGGTTGCCGAGGAACGTCTGCGGCGGGAAAACGGCCGCGAACTCGAGATGGCGATCGATCGCCCAGGCCAGCTCGAAGAAGTTCCGGTCGGCCAGCGCGCTCCAGGTGGCCTTCCACAGCTCGTACTGCGTGACCGAGTCCAGACCGCCAGCCGTGACGTAACCGGTGTAGTCCCCGTGGATCATCTCCCCGACGAACCAGGCATCCGGATACTCGCTGCGCACCGGCTCGACGGTCGCTCGCCAGAACTCCGGCGGCACCGCGTACGCCGCGTCCAGGCGCCAGCCCGCGGCTCCGGCGTCCAGCCAGTGCCGCAGCACGCCGCGCACCAGCTCGGCGACGGCCGGCTCCCGGTGGTTCAACGCGACCAGGTGTGCGTGCCCCTCGAACGTCTCGTAACCGAAACCGTCCGGCCCCTCGGCGTCCCAGTCGATCCGGAACCACGAGGCGTAGGGCGAGCGGCGTCCGTGCGCGAGCACGTCCTGGAACGCCGCGTGGTCGCGGCCGACGTGGTTGAACACACCGTCCAGGAGCACGTGGACGCCGCGCTGCCGACAGGCGTCGAACAGCCAGCGCAGATCGTCGGTGGTGCCCAGGCGCGGGTCGACCGCGTAGTAGTCCACGGTGTCGTAGCCGTGCGACGCCGACCGGAACACCGGCCCCAGTGCCAGCCCGTTGCAGCCGAGGTCACGCAGGTAGTCCAGCCACGGCTCGAGCCGACGCAGGCGCGACGGCGGCACGGCCCCGTCCGGCCCGCTCGCCCCGTCCGGCAGCGCGGTCCGCTCGGCGCCGAGGAAGCCGAGCGGGTAGACGTGCCACCAGATCACGTGCTCGGTCCAGGACTCCACCGGTTCCGCTCCCCTCGCCGTCCCTACTCGTCGCCGAACAGTCCATAGCTTCACCGGCACGTCGGACCGGCCCTCCAGCGGGCCCCGCGCTGCGAGGCCTCGGCGCGCCGCGCGGTCGTCTGATCGCTGACCGTAACGGCGCGGGGCGATGTGACCAGAGCTACTGAACAGTACGTATGCGCGCCCTTGCGTTTTCCGTATATTCCACTGTGGTGGATGGCACGGTCGGTGCCGACGCCGCGCGTCCCAGCTCCACGAGCATGCCCCGCTACACGCGTGCCCGCCCTCTGACCGTCGCGACCTCGAAGGGGCAGATTGAGTCGACGACGTCCGTCGCTGCGTGCCCTGCGGAAGCGGGGCGCGGGCGATGGCTGAGCGCACCCTGCTCCGAGCTGTGCTGGAACAGCGCGGCTGGGCGAGCTGGCCGGTGTTCGAGATGCAGTTCTCCGATGCCGCCCGGCGGGTCGCCGAGCGGACGGCTGCGGTCCCGATGAGCATCTCCCAGGCGACGTTCAAGCGCTGGCTGTCCGGTGAGCGTGACCCACGCAGCCTGGCCGGCGTCGTCCTGGAGGAGATGCTCGGCGTCGAGACCGAGCTGCTGTTCCGCCCGGCGCCCAGCCACGACGTCGTCCTGCCGAGGCCGCTCGGCCTGGCGACCAGGGCGGCGGCGCTGGCGCTGGACGCCCGCTGGGGGAACTCGCTGCTCAGCCCGGCGTGCCCGGCGGCCGGCGTGGACGGGTCGTGGCGGATGGAGGGGCTCGGCCTCTTCGACGGCACGTCGGTCGCGGCGCAGGCCTACGAAGCGACCGCGCTGCCGGACGACCTGGTCGGCATCGGGCCCGACGACTACCCGCACCTCCGGACGTTCGTGCGGCCGCTGCGCCGGGCGCTCGTGCTCGCGTCGCTCGGCGCGGGCCACGGCACCGGGCTGTTCGTGCGGGACGCCGCCCACGTGCGGCGCCATCTCGAGGCCGAGCGTCCGGTCGACGTCCTGCCGATCCCGGCCGCGTACCGGCTGGACGATCTCACCTACGGGCTGATCTGGGCGCTCACCAACCTCGACGACGGGCTGTCGGCCGACGACGCCGCGCTGCGGACCGGAGCGGCCGATCTGGACACCCAGCTCGTGCGCCCGCTGTCGGCGATCGCCAGGGCGGCCTTTCCCGGTCTCTCCGCCGTGGGGGCTGCCTGGCTCGGCTCGCGGCACTGTGCCCGGCACACGATTCACCGGCTCCCGGAGATGGTCGACACGCTCGCGCTCTGGAACCGGGACTGCCGTGGCGAGGAGGCCGCGGCCTGGCTGTTCTTCCGCCACCAGCACGACGTCGTCGGCGCCGCGCGCGGTCGGCTGGCGGACTCCCGGGCGTCCGTCGGTAGTGCGTTCTGCGTGCCGGCCGCCGCGGTCAAGGACAGTCCGGTGTTCGAGCGGCTGCTGCTGTTCCTCGCGATCGCCTGGCTGGAGTCGTGCGCCGTGCCGACCTGGGTGTGCGCCGAGCCGGAGTACGCCCAGGTGGACGGGTTCGTGCTGGTGCCGGGCCGGCGGGCGGTCGTCACCAACTGGCTGCGGACGCCGGACGTCTGCCACGTGGACGTCACCGATCGCAAGGCGCAGCTGCGCGAGTACGCGGACGCCGTCGGGCACGCCCGCGCCCATACCGTCGCGGCCGGCGCGACGCCCGCGGCCCGCCTGCGGTCGCTCGCCGACTACCTGGAACTCGACTGGTCCTGGGTGACCCGGCGCTGCCGGGAGCTGAGTGAGTACGGACTCGTCGACATGCTGCGCCCGCGCAGCCGCCTCCTGACGCTGAGCCAGGTCGACTTCGTCCTGGCCTTCCTCGGAAAGCTGGACGCCGATGTTTGACCCCTCTCCGGCGAACCCCGTCTCGGCCCATCCCGTCTCGGCGAGTCCGGTCTCCGTGGGCCCTCTCCCGGCGGGCACCGATCCGGGCCCGCTGCCGAGTGCGCCACCGAGTGCGCCACCGAGCATCCGGCCCCGGCTGCTGCTCGTCGTCGTCACCGCGTTGGTCCTGGCCGCGGCCATCGGCGTCGCGGTCGCGGTCACCACCGCGTTCGTCGGCCCGTCGATCTGGACGGCGGTCGGTGCGGCGGCCGGCTGGCTGGCGGTACTGCTGGGCGCGGTGCTCGCCGTGAACGCCGCGGTCCGCGAGGTCGGCGTGCAACTCACCACCGAGCGCGCGGCCAGAACGAACGCCGAGCGCGCCGCCCACCAGGCACAGTGGCGGGACAACGCGGTCCGGGCGGCGCTGGACGAGCACCAGCGCGCGACGGCGATCGCGGTCGCGCAGGTCAACGCCGCGCTCGCCGCGTCGGTCCAGGAGCTGACCCGGGTCGCCGACGAGATCCGCGGCGGCGACAGCCCGGAACCGCAGCCGCCCGCGCTCTCCGCCGACGGCTGGCCGGCGCCGCTGACCGAGCTGCGGGACGGCGTCCAGCAGCTGATCCGGACGTCGTTCGGGGTGGCGTCGCTGACCGCGTCCCATCAGCCGGTCGGTGTGCTGATCACGCTCGCGCGGCGTCTGCAGCCGCTCATCCACCGGGCGATCAAGGAACTCGACGCGCTGGAGAGCCAGGTCGAGGACCCGGACCTGCTCAACGCGCTGTTCCAGCTCGACCACCTGGTGACCCGCGCTCGGCGCCAAGCCGAGAGCATCGCGGTGCTCGGCGGCGCGACCGCACGGCAGATCCGCAGGCCGGTGCCGGTCTACACGGTGCTCCGTCAGGCGATCGCCGAGATCGAGCACTACGGCCGGGTGAAGGTGCTGCGGCCGGTGCAGGGCACGATCGTCGGGCACGCGGTCACCGAGGTCATCCACCTGATCGCCGAGCTGGTGGAGAACGCGACCGTGTTCTCGCCGCCGGACTCGAAGGTCCAGATCCAGGTCGACCTGGTGCCCGACGGGCTGTCGATCGAGATCGACGACCTCGGCCTGGTGATGTCCGCGGAGCTGCGCCAGCGCATGAACCAGCTGCTCACGGCGCCCGAGCGGCTGGACGTGGGGGAGCAGCTCAAGGACGGCCGGATCGGGCTGATCGTGGTCGCGGCGATCGCTCGTCGCTACGCGATCCGGGTCCGGCTGGAACGCAACGAGCGTGGCGGGAACCGCGCGTTGGTGGTCCTCCCGGCGAAGCTGCTCAGCGAGGAGCCGCTGCGTCGCACGGACTTGGGCCCGTCGGCACTGCCGCCGGCACCCATCGCGGTGGCCGCCGTGGCGGCGGCCACGGAGACCTCGCTCGCCGTGGAGACCCCACTCGCCGTCGAGACCCACGCGCGTCCGCCCAGCACGTCCAATCTCTCCCCGCAGGACCGGCAGCGGCTGGCCGAGCTCAGCCGCGCTGCGATGACCGAGGCGGGACGCGACCGGCCGTCGCCGGCCCGCGGCCCGGCGACGGCGGGCGGTGCGCCGGTCGGCGAGCCTCCCGTCGTCGACCGTCCGGCCGACCCGGCGCGGCCGCCGCTGCCCCGGCGGGACGGTCAGCACATGGCGCCCGAACTCCGGAACTCCGAACTCCGGAATCCCGATTTCCGAGACCCCAGCCGGGCCGACGGTCCCGAGCCGGGCGCGCACAACCCCGGCCTGTTCGCCTCCTACCAGCGCGGACGCGAACGAGCCGACGCACAAGAGCCCCCGGCGCCGCCGCCTCCCACCTGACCGGCGCCGCCTGTTCGTCCAGAGAGAGTTAACCGGCGATGAGCGACATGTATCCGACCCCCGCGACGCCCAACCTGACCTGGGTGCTCGACGAGTTCAAACGCGACACCCCCGACGTCCACACGGTGATCGCCGTCAGCATCGACGGCATCTCCACCTTCTCCAACAGCGGTCTCCCGATCGCGGACAACGAGCGGCTGGCGGCGATCACCTCCGGCTTCCACAGCTTGGCCCTCGGCGTCGGTGCTCACTTCGCCGGCGGCGTGGTGCGGCAGGTGGTGGCGGAACTGGACAACCTCCTGTTCTTCGTCGCCGCGGCCGGACGCAACACGCTGCTGGCGGTGCTGGCCGCACCGCAGGCCGACGCCGGCATCGTCGGGTACGAGATGACGCTGCTCGCGCGCCGGGTGGGGGACTACTTCGCCACCGCCAGCCGCGTGGGCAGCCACCGCATCGATGACTTCGCGGGCTGACCACGGCGCGGGACCGACTGGTCCGGGCGGCGGTCCGTGGCCCGGGAACAGAGCGTGGGTCGACGACGACACGGAGGCGGTGCGTCCGTACGCGGTGACCGGCGGGCGGACCGCGCCGAGTGTCCCGGTCGACTTGATGGCGCTCGTCCGTTCCACCGGCAGGGTGCCGGACCACCACCTGGAGCCCGAGCAGCTGCACGCGGTGCACGCGTGCGCGGCCGAACCGCGCACGGTCGCGGAGATCGCGGCGGCGCTGCGCCGGCCGGTCCAGGTGACGAAGATCCTGATCTCCGACCTCATCGGGCTGGGCGCCGTGCGGATGCGGACCCCCGCCGTCGCGGACGGACCGACCCGCGAACGCCTCTTGGAGAAGCTGCTCGATGGACTCGAGAACCTCTGACCACGCCAGTGACCCCGACCCGTTCCCGTTCGTCCCGCTCAAGATCCTGGTGGCCGGTGGGTTCGGCGTCGGCAAGACGACGCTGGTGCGCGCGGTCAGCGAGATCACGCCGGTGACCACCGAGGCGCTGATCACCACGGCCAGCGCCCGCCTCGACCGGCTGGAGGGCGTCGAGGCGAAGGCGACCACCACGGTCGCGATGGACTTCGGCCGGATCTCGTTCCCCGCCCACAAGCTCAAGCTGTACCTCTGGGGAACGCCCGGCCAGGACCGGTTCTGGTTCATGTGGGACGAGTTGTCGCTGGGCGCGGTCGGTGCGGTGGTCCTGATCGACACCCGCCGGCTCACCGACAGCTTCCCGGCCGTCGAGTACTTCCTCGACCGCGACCTGCCGTTCGTCGTCGCGGTCAACGAGTTCGACGGCGCCTACCGCTACACCGCCGCGGAGATCGCCGAAGCGCTGGCGCTCCGTCCGGACGTCCCGATCGTGCACTGCGACGCACGGCTGGCGCGCTCGGTGACCGACGTCCTGGTCGCGGTCGTGCGGCACTCGCTGAGCCTCGCCACCACCTCCGCCCCGACCCCCAACGGGAGTTGACATGCCTTTCGACGACGAGACCGGGCTGGATCTGCCCCGCCCCGATCTGCAGGCGCCGCAGCGCGTCGCCCGGCTCCGCGAGCTCGGGCTCTACGACACCCCGGACGCCGCGTTCGACGCGCTCGCCGCCCAGCTGGCGCGGGACGGCGCCAGCCTGGCCGGGATCGAGTACGCGCCGTACGCGATGGTGAACTTCCGGACCGATCGGCACCAGTTCTTCGCCGGGCTGCACGTGCCGGCCGAGGCGCAGCCCAGCGCGGACAGCGACGGGGTGTCCCGGGTGATGGATCTGCAGCACGGCTACTGCCCGGAGGTCGTCGGGCGGGGCCGGGCGCTGGTGCTCGACGACGTCTGCGCGCACCCGCGGTTCGAGAGCAACGAGGTCGTCGATCTGATCGGGATCCGCAGCTACCTCGGGGACGTCGTGCACGACCCGCGCACCGGCATCGTGCTGGGGACGGCGTGCATCGTCGACACCGAGCGGCGGTCCTGGGGACGGGCGGGCCTGAAGCTGATCAAGGACACCGTGGCGCAGATCGAGCAACAGATCGGTGCGCTCGATCGCTGAGCACGGTCGCGGCGGCGGCGCGACACGCCGCCGCCCACGTCAGACCGCTTCGGCCTTCGCGAAAGCCTCCGGGCGGGGTGTCGGGAGCGGGACGAGCTCCGCGGGCTCCGGGGCCTGGGCGAACCGGGTGGACCAGGGCGCGCCCTTCACCGTGCCGAGCGCGGTCTCGGCCAGGCGCAGCCGCTGCACCGCCGACGTGCCAGCCGGCGGAAGGATGTGGAACGCGTCGCGCTGGTAGCGGGTGATCGGCGATTCCTCCGGAAACAGACCGTGGGCGCCGTGGATCTCCAGCGCGAGTCGGGCCGAGTCGAGCGCGTACTCCGCGTTGATCAGCTTGGCGTTCTGCAACTCGGCGTCGCAGGGTTGGCCCTCGTCGAGCAGGTGCGCAGCGTGGTAGGCCGCGAGCCGGGCGGTCATCAGCGCCGACTGCATGCGCCCGATCTGGTCCCGGACGGTCGGGAGTTCGGCGACCGGCTGCCCGTACCGCCGCTGCCAGGTCGCGAAGCGCACGGTCTCGGCGACGATCGCCTCGTGGATGCCGAGCGACACCGCGGTCAGGTTCGGCCGGCCGACCAGAATGCTGGACGAGTACGCGACGTCCAGCCCGTCGCCCTCCGCTCCGAGGAGGTTCGCCGCGGGCACCCGGCAGTCGTCGAAGATCAGCTCCCCGAAGCTGAACCCGGGCAGCCCCATCGCCGGGCGGTGCGGCGCGAGCGAGAAGCCGGGGCGATCGGCCTCGACCAGGAACGCCGAGAGCCCGCGGCTGCCGCTGCCGGTCCGCGCGACGACGCCGTGCAGGTCACCGACGTGGCTGTTGCCGACGAACGCCTTGCGTCCGTTCAGCACGTAGGAGTCGCCGTCGCGCCGGGCGGTGGTCGACATCCCGAGGACGTGGCTGCCGGACGTCTTCTCGGTGACCGCGATCGTCGGCAGGCAGTCTCCGGCCGCGATCGCCGGCAGCCACCGTCTCTTCTGCGCTTCGGTGCCGAAGTGGAGGATCTTCGCGGTGCCGAGCTGCGACGCCTGCACCATCGCGCCCATCGCCCCGCTGACCCGGGACAGTTCCTCGATGAGGATCGTCTTCGCGACGTGACCGGCGTCCATACCGCCGTACTCGGCGCCGATCGTGGCGCCGATCCAGCCCTGGCGGGCGATGAGTCTGGACAGCTCGTGGGCGACGCCGCGGTCGTCCTCCATCTCCGGGACGCGGGGGCGGACCTCCTGCTCGGCGAACGTCCGCACCTCCTGCCGGATCCGGTCGTGGCGCTCGGTGGTGAAATAGCCGTCCATACGCAGCCTCCGTCGCGAGTCGTCGGGCGGCCGGTCACCCGCTGCTGGCGGGGTGCGGCGGGCCGACGACGATGGTGCATCTGGTCCTGGGGGCGGGGTCATGAGGTGGCGGAAACGCCAGTCGGCAACAGCTCCGTCCTGAGTGGCGCTGAGGTAACCCTGGCGCCTACCCGAGACCGACGCATCGGTCGCGGGGGGTCATTCGAGGGTCACTTCTGGTATTCCCAGGACCGGGCCGTCCGCGGCGGTTCCCCACCAGAACGGTGGAGAAGGTGCGGATGCGGCAGCCGGGGGAGCCGGCGCGTGCCCCCGAAGTGAGCCGAGCGGCTCCCTCCGGGGTGTCCGCTACGTACCGTAGCGCCGGTTCGATGCCGAGACGCGATACTTCCGGGTCGGATGAGGGCTGACGTGACTTCTGTTGACGACGGGTCGGGTGCGGCCCATTGGTCGCTTCGCGTCTCTCGACCCAGGCGTTACTTCGCATATTATTCAAAGCGTCGTAAAATGGACTAGTGGTGCAACGGGGGACGAGCATGCTCAAGCCGTTCCCGGACGGCTCTGCCCCGCCGCTCATCCACGTCGGGCGTCGCCCCGTCCACGATCGGGCCGGTGCCGTCGTCGCCTACCGGTTGCTGTTCCGCGACACCGCGGTGGGGGCCGTCGCGACGCCGGCCCGCACCGCGGCGCTCACCCAGACGATCGTGGCCGCGTTCACCGAGTTCGGCATCGAGGAGCTGGTCGGGCCGGTGACCTGCCTGGTCGCCGTGAACCGCGACTTCCTCGCCGGCGTGGTGCCGCTGCCGTTCGCGCCGGGCCGCACCGTGCTCGCCGTCGACGACCCGTTCCCGCTGGACGACGTCGCCGTCGCCGGTGCGGCCGGGCTGGCCGGCCGGGGGTTTCCGCTCGCGGTGGACGCGTACACCTGGGGAACGCCGCAGGAGCGCCTGCTCCCGCTCGCCGACTACGTGACGCTCGACCTCCGCGGCGCCGACCGGGCCACGGCCGACGCGGCCCGCCACCGGTTCTCCGCCTATCCGCGGGCCCGCCTGATCGCGGGCCACCTGGAGACCGCGGAACAGTTCGAGCACGCGTTCGAGCTGGGCTTCCGGCTGTTCGAAGGGCCGGCGGTCGGGCGGGTGGCGGTCGCGTCCCGTCCCGGGCTCTCCACCACCGCGACCGCTCGGCTGCGCCTGATCGCGGTGCTCAGCCGGGAGGACGTGTCGATCGACGACGTCACCACCGCGGTGACGCAGGATCCCGCGGTCAGCTACCGCCTGCTGCGCGCGGCCGGTGCCGCGGCGTCCGGGCAGACCAGCAAGGTGACGTCGCTCCGGGAGGCGGTCGTCCTGCTCGGCCTCGACCGGATCCGCGGGTGGGTGGCGCTGATGCTGCTCAGTGACTCCGCGACGTTCGACCGGCACCGGGCCTCGGTCGTGCTCAGCCGGGCCCGCTTCTGCCGTGACCTCGCCGCGCTCCACGACGCGCCGCCGGACGCCGCGTTCACCGTCGGCCTGCTCTCCGGCCTCGCCGAGATCCTGGGCCTGCCCACCGACCGGCTGGTCGCCGCCCTCCCGCTCGCGGACGCGCTGATCGCCGCCCTGGTCGACGGGGCCGGTCCGCTCGGCGCCGTCCTGCGCACCGCCGTCCGCTACAGCGACGGGGTGGTCGAGCGGCTGCCGGGGGTGGTGGATCCGCGCCGGCTCGTCGAGGCGCAGCTCGGCGCCTTCCGATGGACGAACCGCCTGCTCGCGACCGCGGTGTGACGGGCGGGCGTCGCCAGACCGGATCGTGTCGTTGGGCGGTGAGGGATGTTCTGGGGGGTTATCGTGTATTTCGGCATATCGGGAGGTCGACGTGGGCGTCACGGCCACGGGGTGGGCGCTGACCATCGGCGTGATCCTCGCGCTGCTCGCGCTGGACCTGGTGCTCGGCACCGTCCGCCCGCACGCGGTCGGGTTCCGTGAGGCCACCGCCTGGTCGGTGTTCTACATCCTGGTCGCGGTGGTGTTCGGCGTCGTCCTCGCCGGACAGTACGGCTGGGGCTACGGCGCCGAGTACTTCGCCGGCTACATCGTCGAGAAGAGCCTCTCGGTCGACAACCTGTTCGTCTTCGTCATCATCATGTCCACGTTCGCTGTGCCCCGCGAGCACCAGCACAAGGTGCTGACGTTCGGGATCATCGCCGCACTGGTGCTGCGGGCGATCTTCATCGCGGTCGGGGCGGCCCTGCTCCAGCTGTTCTCGTTCATGTTCCTGATCTTCGGGCTGATCCTGCTGTGGACCGCCGTCCAACTGTTCCGGCACCGGGCCGAGGACCCGGACATCGAGAACAACGCCCTGGTGCGGAACGCGCGCCGGATACTCCCGGTCACCGACGACTACATCGACGGACGCCTGCTGGCCCGCGTCGACGGGCGTCGAGTCGTGACCCCGCTGTTCCTGGTACTGATCGCGATCGGCGGCACCGACATCCTGTTCGCCCTGGACTCGATCCCCGCCGTCTTCGGCGTCACCGACGAGGCGTACCTGGTCTTCGTCGCGAACGCGTTCGCGCTGCTCGGTCTGCGGGCGCTGTTCTTCTTGGTCACCGGCTTGCTCGACCGCCTGGTGTACTTGTCGGCCGGGTTGGCGCTGATCCTGGCGTTCATCGGCGTCAAGCTGGTGCTGCACTGGGCGCACGGGCTGAGCGACGCGGTGCCCGAGATCCCGACGCCGCTCTCGCTCGTCGTCATTCTCGGGATCCTGGCGATCACCACCGTGGCGAGCCTGCTCAAGACCCGGCGGGATCCGGCGGCGAAGGCACACGCCGGCGTCGTCCTGGGCTCCCCGTCGCACGGCGCCTCGCCCCCCGCGGGCGACGAGCGGCCACGCGGCCGCCACCGCAGCAGCTGAGGCGCGCCGCAGGGTCCATCGGCGCGGCGCGGGGCGGCGCGCGAACGGCGGCGGCGTACGCGTGCGGTGCTCATCCGGCGTGCGGTCACCCGCCGTTGCGCAGAGCGACGATACGGTGACGCGATGCGTCTTCTCGCCGCCCTGGTCATGCTGGCCACGGCCCTCACCCCGGACGCCGCCACCGCACCGGCGACCCGCCCCGGGGCCGTCCCCACCGCCGCGGCCGCGGTGGAGACCGAGCCGGTGGCCCACTCCGCCGCCGCCGCGCTCGACGTCGGGCTCTGGCGGGATCCCGCGCGGCGCCGCCGGTCGATGCTGGTGGGTACCGACCAGAAGGGCCCGCTGGAGACGTACGACCTGTCCGGTCGCCGGCTGCAGCGGATCAACAACGTCTACCCGACCGGCGTCGACGTCCGGGGCAACGTCGTGGTCGCCACCTCGGGGCGGACGCTGCGCGTCTACACGGTGGACCCCGGCACCCGTCGGCTGACCCAGCGTGCGGTGGTGCCGACCGGAGTGACGCCGTACGGGCTCTGCCTCTACCGCTCCGCACGCACCGAGCGGCTGCACGCGTTCGCCACCTCGGTCGGCGGGCGGGTCGAGCAGTGGCAGCTCACCGTTCGTGGCCGCCGGGTGGCCGCGAAGTCGCTGCGCACCTGGAAGATCGGGACCCGGCTGGACGCCTGCGTCGCCGACGACTCGAACGGCGCCTTGTACGTCAGCGAGCAGCGGTACGCGGTCTGGCGGTATCGGGCAGAGCCGGACGCCGGCCTGGGACGGACCCGGGTGGATTGGGCGAAGACGCGGTGGAGCGGCGCCGACGGCAAGGTGACGGCGAACGCCGAGGGCCTGGCGATCGCCGGCGACCGGCTCTACGTGTCGTCCCAGGGCAGCAGCGACTTCGCGGTCTACCACCGGGTGAGCAACGCCTACCTGGGCCGGTTCCGGGTCGCGAACAGCACCGGCGACTCCGGGGTGGACGGCTGCCAGGACAGCGTCGGGATCGAGGCGACCAGCCGCCCGCTGGGCCCGCGGTTCCCGAACGGCCTGTTCGTCTGCCACGACGGGTACAACGTCGACGACACGACCGTGCACCGGGAGAACTTCAAGCTGGTACCGATGACCCGCGCGATGCGTCCGTGATCAGCACGGTGCGTCGCCGTCGGTCCCGCGCCTCGCCGTCGGCCCCGCCGCGTTAGTCCAGCGCGGCGAGCGCGTCGATCTCGACGAGCATCTCCTCCCGGGGCAGCCCGGTCATCACCGTCGTGCGCGCGGGCAGCACCCCGGACGCGACCCGCGCCGAGACGAACGCCCCGTACGCCTCGTTCATGATCGGGAAGTGGGCCCGGTCGGTGAGGTAGACCCGCAGCATCAGCACGTCGTCGAAGGTCGCGCCGCCCGCCCGCAGGATCGCCTCGACGTTGCGCAGCGTCTGTTCGGTCTGCTTGGCGACGTCGCCCGGGTACAGGTACTCGTTCGTCGCCGGGTCCACCGGGCCCTGCCCGGACACCTGGAGCAGACCGCCCTTGCGGACCCCCTGGGAGAACGTGTGAGCGGGCGTCGGGGCCTGATCGCTGACGATCGCGGTACGGGTGTTCACGGGGTGTCTTCTCCTCCGGTTCGGTACCCGCAGTCGCGGGAGACGTCGGCGGCCGCCGCCACCAGGGACGGGACGAGCTCCAGCACGCCGTCGTAGGGGAGCAGGACGTCCGGGACGGACACCGATACGGCGGCCAGCGTCCGCCCGTCGGCGCCGTGGATCGGGGCGCCGACGCAGTTGATGAACGTCTCGTTCTCGGCGTGGTCGGTGGCCCAGCCACGGTCGGCCACCCGCGCCACCTCGGCCAGCAACTCGTCCGGGCTGCCGGGGGTCCGCTCGGTGAAGCGCGGGTAGTCCAGCACGGCGGCGAGCTCGGCGCGCTCGGCCGGGTCGAGCCCGGCGAGCAGTACCTTGCCGACCGCGGTGCTGTGCAGCGCCGCGGACTTGCCGATCCGGGACGCCATCCGCACCGGGGCCTGGCGGGGCTCGAGCTTGTCCACGTAGGTCGCGACCGTGCCGTCGAGCACCGCGAGGTGGATCGTCTGGCCGATCTCGTCCCGGAGGCGCCGGAGCCGCGGCGCGGCCACGACCCGCACCTCGAACGAGTCCAGCGCCTGCTGCGCGAGCCGGAACAGGTGCGGGCCGAGGACGTACCGGTGCTCGCCGTCGGAGTGCACGAAGCCTTCGGACTCCAGGACGCGCAGCAGCCGCAGCACCGTGCTCTTGTGGACACCCTCGGCCTCGGCCAGCGCGCCGAGCGTGCCGACGCCGTTCGCCACCCGATCCAGCAGCGAGAGCGCCCGGGCCACCGACTGGCTCATCCGGCGAGACCCTCCCACGCCGGCAGCGTGACCGGCCGGTCTTCCCGGACCGTGAGCGCCGCGGCGGCGCAGCGGTGCCCGAGCCGCACCGCGTCGACGACGTCCAGGCCGTGCCACTGCCCGGCCAGGTAGCCGGCGGCGAACGCGTCGCCGGCTCCGACCGGCTCCACGACGTCCACCGGCAGCGCGGGGACGTGCCGGACCGGAGCGCCCGGTTCGAGCACCAGAACGCCGTGCTCCTCCCGCTTGAGCAGGATCCGGGCCGCGCGGGGCAGCGCACGGAGCAGCGCGTCCGGGTCGGCGGTGCCGAACACGGCCGTGGCCTCGTCGGCGCCGAGCTGCACCTCGTCGGCCCGGGACAGCAGACGCCGCAACGGCGCGTCGTCGCGGTCGCGCCAGAGCGCGGGCCGGTAGTTCAGGTCGACCGACAACCTGGCGTTCCCGGGGAGCGCGTCGCAGAAGGCCGCCGCGCTGTCGGAGAGCCCGGCGGTGATGCCGCTGACGTGGACGACACCGGCCCGGCCCAGCAGCGCGGCGACCTCGGGGCGCTCCAGGTACGCGGGGGAGAGCGCGGAGGCGGCCGAGCCGGCGCGGTAGTAGAGCATCGCCGAGCGCCGCGACCCGTCCGGCGCGGTGCCCGGCGTCTTGACGTAGAGGCCGGTCGGGCGGGTGCGGTCGAACTCCACCGCGGACACGTCGACGCCGGCGGCCCGGGCGACCGCGGCGACGTGCTGACCGAACCCGTCGTCGCCGAGGCGGGACAGCCAAGCGGTCGGGACACCGAGCCGGGCCAGGGTCAGCGCGACGTTGAGTTCGGCTCCGCCGATCGTGCGGACGAACGTGGACGCGTCGGCGAGCGGGACGTCGTCGGCCGGCGTGAGCACGGCCATCGCCTCGCCGACGCAGACGACGGTGCCGGCCGTGCCGACGGCGCTGAGGGGGCCCACGGACGTGACCTTTGACCCGGGCATGCGGCGATGCTAGAACCGACGGGAGCAACTCTGCAACAGCCATTGCGCAGGATGCAACGGCGATCGGGTCCCACGCCGGAGGTGGTTCGTGCGTTACGACGCGGAGACGGTCGGCCCACTCGGGCCCGACCGGAAGGCGGTCCCGGTCACGGCCTGGGGCCGCACGGCCGCGGAGTTCGTCGCGGGCGCGCCCGGCCTCGCCGACCTGCCGACGCCGGTGGTGACGCTCGACGACGGCGCGGTCACCGACAACGTCGCGGTGATGGCCGGCTGGGCCCGGGCGGCCGGAGTGGACCTGGCGCCGCACGGCAAGACGACGATGGCCCCCGCGCTCTGGCGCGCACAGCTCGACGCCGGGGCGTGGGGCCTGACCGTCGCGACGCCGTGGCAGCTGGCGGTCGCGCTCACCGAGGGAGTGCCGCGTGTCCTCGCCGCCTACTCGGTGCTCGATCCGGGTGTCCTCGCGCTGGTGTCCCGTCCGCGGACGGCTCGGGTGCTGGTCTGGGCGGACGGCGTGGACGTCGTCGCGGCGATGGCGCCGCACGTCGCCGGTGCGGTGGAGCCGGTCGACGTGCTGGTCGACCTCGGGGCGCCCGGCGGCCGCACCGGTGCCCGCTCGCTGGAGGCCGCGGTCGCGGTCGGCCGTGCGGTGGTCACGACTCCGGGACTCCGCCTCGCCGGGGTCGCCGGGTACGAGGGCGCGCTGGCCCACGACGCGTCGCCGGAGAGCCTGGACCGGATCCGTACCTACCTGACGCAGCTGGCCGCAGTGCACACCGCACTCCGGGACCTCTACGACCCGGCGACCGAACTCGTCGTCACCGCGGGCGGCAGCGCCTACTTCGACCTGGTCGCCGAGGCCCTCGCGCCGCTGCACGACCCGGACGGGCGGCGCGGCCAGGCCACCCGCGTGGTCGTCCGGGCCGGGGCGTACCTCGCCCACGACGACGGTTTCTACCGGGGCATCTCGCCCTTCGCCCGGGTACCCGGCAGCCGGAACGGCGGCGGGGGCTTACGCGCCGCGCTGCACGGCTGGGTCCGAATCATCTCGCGCCCCGAGCCCGGATTGGCGCTGGCCGACGGCGGCAAGCGCGACCTGCCCTTCGACGAGGGACTGCCGGAGGTGCAGGCGATCCGCCAGGGCGGGACCGCCGCCACCGAACCGCTGGCCGGCGCCGAGGTCACCGCGCTCGCCGACCAGCACACGTTCCTCCGGCTCTCCGGCGACGCCGAGCGGCTCGCGGTCGGCGACGTGGTGCGGCTCGGCCTGTCCCACCCGTGCACGACGTTCGACAAGTGGAGCCTGCTGCCGGTGCTCGACGACGCCCACGCGCCGCAGCCGGTCGTGGTCGACGTGGTCCGGACCGTGTTCGGATGAACACCGTCCGGACCGCGATCCGCGGCGCCACGATCGTCGACGGCACGGGTGCCCCCGCCTACCGCGGTGACGCGCTCTTCGCCGACGGGCGGATCGCGGCGCTGGGGCGGGTGGATCCGGTCGCCGGTGCACGGGAACTCGACGCAGACGGCCTCGTGCTCGCGCCCGGTTTCATCGACATGCACGCCCACTCCGACCTGGCCGTGCTCACCGACCCCCAGCACCTGGCGAAAACCACCCAGGGCGTCACCACCGAGGTCGTGGGCCAGGACGGGCTGAGTTACGCCCCGGTCGACGACGTCACGCTGCCGATCCTCTCCGCGCAGCTGGCCGGGTGGAACGGCGTCCCCGCGGACGTGGGATGGCGCAGCGTCGGCGAGTACCTCGACCGGGTGGACGCCGGGGCGGCGGTCAACGTCTGTTACCTCGTGCCGCAGGGCAGCGTCCGGATGATGGTCGTCGGCACCGACGGCCGGCCGGCGACGCCGGCCGAGCTCGACCGGATGGCCGAGCTGGTGCGGGACGGCCTCGCCGACGGCGCGGTCGGGATGTCCAGCGGCCTGACGTACGTGCCGGGCATGTTCGCCGACACCGACGAACTGGTCGCGCTGTGCCGGGTGGTCGCCGCGGCGGGTGGGTTCTACGCGCCGCACCAGCGGTCCTACGGCCGGGGCGCGCTGGCCGCGTACGCCGAGATGGTCGACGTCGCCCGTCGCAGCGGCGTCGCGCTGCACCTCACCCACGCGACGATGAACTTCGAGGTCAACCGCGGCCGCGCGGGGGAGCTGCTGGCACTGGTGGACGCCGCACTCGCCGACGGCGTCGACGTGACGCTGGACAGCTACCCCTACCTGCCGGCCTCGACGACGCTCGCCGCGCTGCTGCCCAGCTGGTCGGCGACGGGCGGCCCGGAGGCGACGCTGTCCCGGCTCGCCGACCCCGCCGCCGTGGCCAGGGTCCGGGAGGCGCTGGAGGTCACCGGCTCCGACGGCAACCACGGCGTCGTCGTCGACTGGGACACGGTGCAGATCGCCGGCGTGCGGAACCCCGCGCTGTCCGGCTGCGTCGGCGCGACGATCGCCGAGATCGCGGCCGGTACCGCCCGGCAGCCGTTCGAGGCCTTCGTCGACGTGCTCCGCCGCGACCGGCTCGGCACCACGATCCTGCTGCACGTCGGCCACGAGGCGGCGGTCCGGGAGATCATGCGGCACCCGAGGCACTGTGTCGGCAGCGACGGCCTGCTGATCGGCGCCCGCCCGCATCCCCGCGCGTGGGGCACGTTCCCCCGCTACCTCGGCCACTACGTGCGCGAGGAGGCGGTGCTCGGCCTCGAGGAGTGCGTCGCCCGGATGACCTCGCGGCCGGCGGCCCGGCTCGGGCTGACCGACCATGGCGTGCTCCGGGTCGGTGCGGTCGCCGACGCGGTGCTGTTCGACCCGGCGACGGTCGCGGCCGGGGCCACGTTCGACGCTCCGCGGCGGCCGGCGGTCGGCATTCCGCACGTCTGGGTCGCCGGGGTGCCGGTGATCGACGACGGCCGCCGCACCGACGCCCTGCCCGGCCGTGCGCTGCGCCGGGAGCGTGCCGCGTGAGCGCGCTGGAGGTGATGTTCGCCGATCGGGTGGTGTGCGTCGTCCGTGCTCCCGTCCTGCCGGATGCGCCCGCACTCTGCCGCGCGCTCGCCGACGGGGGCATCCGCAGCGTCGAGCTGACGTTCACGACGCCGGACGTGTGCGCCCACCTCACCGCGGCCGCGGCGGTGCCGGGCGTCGTGGTCGGCGTGGGCACCGTGCTCACCGCGTCGGACGCCGAGGCCGCGGTGGAGGCCGGAGCGCGATTCCTGGTGACGCCGGGGGTGCTGCCCGCGGTGGCCGCCGTGGCGCGGGACGCGGGTGTGCCGTTCCTGATGGGGGCGCTGACCCCGACCGAGGTACTGGCGGCGGCGTCGCTCGGGGCGGCGGCGGTCAAGGTGTTCCCGGCCTCCGCGTTCGGGCCGCGCTACCTCCGCGAACTGCACGGTCCCTACCCGGACCTGCGGCTGGTGCCCTCCGGCGGGATCACGGCGTCCAACGCGCCCGAGTACCTGGCCGCCGGAGCGGCCGCCGTCACCGCCGGGACCGGCGTGGTCCCGCCCGACGTCGTGCGCGCCGCCGACTGGCCCACGATCACCCGGCACGCGCGCGAGTTCGTCGCGTCGACGCGTGTGCAGTCGCACGAGTCATAGGCCACGAGAACGCACACACGCCCCCGCCGCGCGAGGGAGAGCCTGGATCGCTCCGGCGGGTGAGGCGGGTCCGGGCGCCGCGCGGCAGACTGAGCGGGTGCGCGCCCGGACGATCGACCTGCTGGTGGCGGCCGCCGTTGCGGTTCCGGTCGCCGGGCAGATCGTCAGCGCGGGCCCCGGCAACGTGGACGCGCTCGGCATCGCGTTCAACACCGGCACGGTCGTCCCGCTGATCTGGCGCCGCACCGCGCCGTTCGCGATCGCGCTGATCGTGATGTCGATGGGCCTGCTCACCTCGGCCTACGAGCAGCCCGGCCAGCAACTGCAGTACGGGGCGCTGGTCGCCACCTACACGGTGGCCGACCTCGCTCCCCGGCCCTGGCAACGGTGGAGCGTGCTGCTCGGGCAGTGCGTGCTGATCCCGCCCGGCGCGATCTGGATCAAGCACAACACGCTGCCCGAGTTCCTGTTCACGCTGCTGCTGCCGATCGCCGCCTGGATGCTCGGCACGGTGGCCCGCCTGCACCGGGAGCGGGCCGACGCGCTGGCCGCCCGGGCGGCCGAGCTGGAGCGCCAGCGCAGCGCCGACGCCGCCCGCGCGGCCGCCGAGGAGCGCGCCCGGATCGCCAGGGACATGCACGACGTGCTGGCCCACGCGGTCAGCGTGATGGTGGTGCAGGCCGAGGCCGGCCCGCTGGTGGTGCGGTCGGACCCGGACCGGGCCGAGCGGGTCTTCGACGCGATCGCGGCCTCCGGACGCGACGCGATGGCGCAGCTGCGGCGATCGCTCGGCGTCCTCCGTACGGCGGGCGACACGCCCGCGCTCGCGCCGCAGCCGACGGTCGCCGCGATCCCGGCCCTGGCCGACCGGGTCCGGGACACCGGCCTGCGCGTGGTGGTCGACGTCGTCGGCGAGCCGGGGCCGTTGCCCGCGGACGCCGAGCTCGCGGCGTACCGCATCGTCCAGGAAGGACTGACGAACACCGTGAAGCACGCCGCCGCGACGTCGGCGGCGGTCACGCTGACCTGGCGGGAGGACGGGCTGGCCGTCGCGGTCCGGGACGACGGCCGGGGCGGGCCGCCCAGCTCCGGCGGGCAGGGGCTGATCAACATCGCCGAGCGGGCCGCGGCGTGCGGTGGTTCCGCGTCCGCCGGTCCGGTCGAGGGCGGGTTCCTGGTAACGGCGTGGCTGCCCCGATGACGATTCGCATCGTGGTCGCGGACGACCAGGAGCTCGTACGCAGCGGGTTCACGATGATCCTGGACGCGCAGCCCGACTTCACGGTGGTGGCCGAGGCGGGGGACGGCGAGGCCGCGGTCGCCGCCGCGTACGAACACGCGCCCGACGTCGTCCTGCTCGACGTGCGGATGCCGGGGCTGGACGGGCTGGGCGCCGCGCGCCGGATCTGCGCCGGGACCACCGCCAAGGTCATCATGCTGACCACGTTCGACCAGGACGACTACGTCTACGACGCGCTCGCCGCCGGAGCGAGCGGGTTCCTGCTCAAGGACCTGCGCCGGGACGACCTGGTGCACGCGGTGCGGGTGGTCGCCGCCGGAGAGGCGCTGCTCGCGCCCACCGTCACCCGCCGACTGATCGCCGAGCTCACCCGAGTACGGGCTCGGGGCCACGTGACGCCGTCCCGGCTGGCCGTGTTGACGCCGCGCGAGCAGGAGACGCTCGCGCTGCTCGGCCGGGGGCTGTCGAACGGCGAGATCGCGGCGGCGCTGGTGGTCAGCGAGCACACGGTGAAGACGCACGTCAGCAACGTCCTGGCCAAGCTCGGGCTCCGCGACCGCATCCAAGCAGTGATCGCCGCCTACGAGACGGGCCTGGTCGTCCCGGGCGCGTGATCCCGCGCCGGGCCGATCCGCGACATCGCTCGGGTCGGCGATGCGCGGGGGGCACCGGCGCGGCGACGCTCGGACGCATGACTCGTTACCTGCTCGCCCCGGTTCTGATGCTCGGTTACGGCCTCGTCCGCCTGCTCGACGGGCTCGACGGCAGTCACGGCCCCGGTCCGGCCTGGACGATCGGCCACCTGCTGTTCCTCGCCGCGCTGGTCTACTTCGGGCTGGTCGCGCTCGATCTACGACGACGGGCGCCCGGCCGGATCGCGACGGCCGCACTCGTCGCGACGCTCCTCGGGCTGGTCGCGTTCGTCCGGGTCGTGATCGTGGACCTGATCGTCGGGTTCGGCGCCGCCGACCGGGCGGAGATGAACGTCCGCTACGACGAGTACGAGACGGTCGCCGACACCGTCCTCGATCCGCTGGCGCCGCTCTTCCCGCTCGGGCTGCTCGTCCTGCTGATCCTGCTCGCGGTGGCGCGCCAGGCGCCCTGGTGGAGCCCGGTGCTCACGCTGGGCGGCTTCGCCGCGATCACGGCCGAGCTCGACCTGCTGCCGGTCGGCGCGTTGCTGCTGCTGGGCGCCTTGTACCCGGCCTCCCGGCGGCGCGAACCCCGCATCTCGCCGGTGAGCGCGGGTAGGGCAGGCTGAGGCGCAGCGGCACGACGGAAGGGCGCGATGACCGACAGCACGCTGCAGTTCGACGGCACGACGAAACGCTACGGCGAGGTCCTCGCGCTCGACGACCTCTCGTTCGAGGTCCGCCCCGGCGAGATCTTCGGATTCGTCGGCAGCAACGGCGCCGGGAAGACGACCGCGATGCGGATCGCGCTCGGCGTGCTGTCGGCGGACGCCGGGACGGTCCGGTGGCGGGGCGAGCCGATCACGCTCGAGATGGCCCGCCGCATCGGCTACATGCCGGAGGAGCGCGGGCTCTACCCGAAGATGAGCGTCGCCGACCAGCTGGAGTACCTCGCCCGCCTGCACGGGATGAGCCGCGCCGACGCCCGCGCGGCCACCGTCGAGTGGACCGACCGGCTCGGGCTCACCGAGCGTCGGCGCAGCGAGGTCGGGGCACTGAGCCTGGGCAACCAGCAGCGCGTGCAGCTGGCCGCGGCGCTGCTGCACGGCCCGGAACTGCTCGTCCTCGACGAACCGTTCTCCGGCCTCGACCCGGTCGCGGTCGACGTGATGAGCAGCGTGCTCGCCGAGCGCGCCGCGGCGGGCGTCCCGGTGCTGTTCTCCAGCCACCAGCTCGACCTGGTGCAGCGGCTCTGCGACCGGGTCGGCATCATCCGCTCCGGCCGGCTGGTCGCGTGCGACACCGTGGACGCGCTGCGCAGCACCGAGCGCCAGCTCACCGTCGACGTCCGCGGACCGTGGGACCCGGCGCTGCCCGGCGTCCGGGTCGTGCACAGCGAGGGCACCCGGCACGTGCTCGAACTCGCCGACGACGTCGACGACCAGGACGTCCTCCGCGCGGCGCTCGCCGCCGGCCCGGTCACGGAGTTCCGCCCGAACCGGCCGACGCTCACCGAGCTGTTCCGCACGGTCGTCACCGACGAGGGAGCCACCAGTTGAACACCGCGTCCGTCGTCTGGCTGATCGCCGCCCGGGAGCTGCGGACCCGGCTGAAGGCCAAGTCGTTCGTGATCGGCACGCTCGCCCTGCTGGCCGCGATCACCGGGTACCTCGCGCTGAGCGCCTGGCTGGCCAGCTCGTCCGGCCCGGTGATCGGGCTCTCCGGCTCGGCCGCGCAGCTTCGCCCGGCGATCGAGGCCGTCGCCGAGAGTCTCGACGAGGACCTCGAGGTCCGGATCGTCGACGACGCGAACGACGGTCGCCGGGAGGTCCGGGACGGTGACCTCGACGCGCTGATCGTCGGCTCGGCGTCCGCCCCGACCGCGGTGGTGGACGAGGATCTCGACGACACCGCCCGTGGCATCCTCACCGCCGTCCTCCAGCAGCGCGCGCTCCAAACCGAGCTGCAGCGCGCCGGGGCCGACCCGGACGCCGTCGTCCGGGCGGTCGCCGCGGCCGAGATCCGAATCGACGCACTGAGCGAATCCGATCCGCTGGAGGGCGAGCGGCTGGTCCTCGCCGGGGTCGCGATGACGCTGCTCTACATCGCGCTGATCACCTACGGCAGCGGCGTGGCGCAGGGCGTCGTCGAGGAGAAGACCAGCCGGGTGGTGGAGTTGCTGCTGGCCACGGTCCGCCCCTGGCACCTGCTGCTGGGCAAGATCCTCGGCATCGGACTGGTGGGGCTGGTCCAGCTGGTGATTCTCGGCGGGGTCGGCCTGATCGGGGCGTCGGTCGCGGGCCAGCTCACGCTGCCGGCCGCCGGGGTCGGGACGTTCGTGTCGCTGCTCGGCTGGTACCTGCTCGGGTTCTTCCTGTTCGCGTCGCTGTTCGCGGCGGCCGGTGCGCTGGTGTCCCGGTTCGAGGACATGCAGAGCGTCATCTCGCCGCTGATCATGCTGCTGGCGATCGTCTTCGTGGTCGGGCTGAACCTGCTGATCCGGGATCCGCGCAGCGAGATCGTCGAGGTGCTCTCGATGATTCCGCCGTTCACCACGATCCTCATGCCCGCCCGCGGCGCGCTCGGCGTCGCCCCGGTCTGGCAGACCGTGGTCGCGATCGTCCTGACGCTGATCGCGCTGGCGGTGACGGTCCGGCTCGCCGGTGCGGTGTACGAGCGCGGGGTGCTGCACACCGGGTCCCGCCTGTCGCTGCGGGCGGCCCTCCGCCGGTGACTTGTCGGGAAGGCCACCCTCAGCGACGCGCGAGAGGTGGCCTTCCCGAAACAGCACCCGTCGGTGTGCGGTGGGCTCGTTCTCGGAGCAGGAGGTACAGGGGCAGGCCTACGGAGGCGCCGGCCAGGGAGCCCGCGGCGACCAGCGCGCGGTCGCGCCTCCGGAGCCGCTCGTCCACGGCGGCGACGGTCAGCAGCAGCGCGGCGGTCACCAGGACGTCGAGGGCGAAGAAGCTGCTGATCGGCGTGGCGAACAGCTCCAGGGCGAACCGGGGGACGTCCGGTCCGTGGTCGGCCAGCCACGGCACCGCGTGCCGGTAGGGGAGCACCAGCCCGGCGACCAGGAACGCGGCGTAGAGGGTCTGCCGCCGCCGGGAGGCTCGGGTGAACTCGACCGGGCACACGTCGCCTCCCACTCGGTCAGATGACTTGGTCGAATGACCAATTCATCTGACAGAGTAACCTCGGTGCAGACGGCGGACAACAGGGAACGGACGGCGATGGCACGGGTCAGCAGCGACGATCGGCGGCAGCAACTGGTCGCGGCGGCGCTCGCGGTGCTCGCCGAGGACGGCCCGGCAGCGGTCACGACGAGACGCGTGGCGGAGCGGGCCGGTGCTCCGCTGGCGACCGTCCACTATGCGTTCCGGAACAAGGACGAGCTGCTCCAGGCCACTGTCGACGCAGTGATGACGTCGTTCGCCACGGCACTGCGCGAGAGCGTCCGTCCCGAGCGTGGGTTGCGGGACGCCGTCGCCGACTGCCTGCGCGGATACTGGGGCTGGGTCCGGGACCACGAGGATCTCGCGCTGGCGTCGATCGAGATCCTCGCCGGCGGACTCCGAGCGGGTGGGACCGCCACTGCCGCACTCGCCGCCGCGGGTGACCTACTGGTCGGCTGGTTCTCCGAGGCGGTGGGGCACGACCCGGCGCCGCCGCGCGTCCCGGTCGCGGACCTCGCGCGGCTCACCCTGGTGGCCGCCGAAGGGCTGACGCTGATCTACCTCGCCCACCGGGATGCGGTCGCCGCGGAAGCCGACCTTGCCCGGATCATCGCCGCGCTCCAGGCGCAGCTCTGACGATTTTGTCGTACCTGTGTGCGATCGTCGTTGGTATGAGCGATCGCGGGGGGTTGGCGCGGCTGGAGGCGTTGCCGCCGGGGCCGGAGCTGTTCGCGGGGCTGGTCGCGTTGGGACCGGTGGCGCGGCGGACGGCCGATGACGCGGGGGTGCGGGAGGTCCTGCCCGACTCCACTGACCAGGTGCTGGTCGCGCGGTTGTGGCAGAAGCTCCAGGGCTGGGTCGATCTGCGGCTCGACGAGGCGGTGCTGCAGATCGCCGGATCCCGGATCGGGCCGGACGAGGAGGACTGGGGCCGCGAAGAGGTTGCTGCGGGTCTGCGCTGGTCGAACTTCGCCGCGGCGGACCGAATCGAGGTCGCGCGCGCCCTGAACGGTCGGTGTTTCCTGACCCGCCGTGCGCTGGAGCAGGGCCGGATCACCTACCGGCACGCGGTCGAACTCGTGCACGCCTTGGAGCCGTTGGACGACGAGGCGGCCGCCACGGTGGAGGCTGCTCTGTTGGACACAGCGGGCTCGAAGACCCCGGGGCAGCTGGCGCGGAAGGCCCGCAGAGAGGTCGCCAAAGCGGATCCGGGAGGCGCGGACGAACGACACCGGAAGGCCCGCAAGGGACGGCGCGTGGACTTCACGCCGTTGCCCGACGGCATGGCTGAGCTCCACGCGATCTTGCCCGCCGATCAGGCTGCGCGGGCTCGCGCCGCGATCGACCAGTTCTCCGGCCGCGTCCGGTGCGGCGGTGACGATCGCACCCTCGACCAGCGCCGCGCCGACGCGCTCGTCGCTCTGATCGACATCGGCGCCCACACCGCAACCCGCGCGACCGGCCGGGCCCCGGACGCGGCCGGCGCCGCGAGCCAGACCCCGGGCGCGGCCGGCGCCGCCGGTGGGATGTCGGACGAGCAGACCGCAACGCTGGTCCGCACGGTGCTGGCCGGCCGACGCGCCACGCCGCCGCGGATCGCTCTGACCGCGCCCCTCTCCACGGTGCTGGGCGCCACCGACCTGCCCGGAGACCTCCCCGGCTACGGCCCCGTCCCCGCCTCGGTCGTGCGGGAACTGGCCGCCGACAGCCGCTGGGAGAAATGGATCACCGATCCCGGCGGCGTGGTCACCGACCTCGGCCACACGACCTACCGGCCCACCGCGCGGCTCGCCGCTCTCGTCCGGGCTGCCTACCCCACCTGCATGTTCCCTGGCTGCTCCCAGCCGTCCTACCGATGCGATCTGGACCACAACGTCCGCCACATCGACGGTGGCCCCACCAGCGCGACCAATCTCGTGCCGCTCTGCCGACGCCATCACCGCGCGCAGGACGAAGCCGGCTGGGACCTCGTCCACCACCCCGACACCGGCGCCTGCACCTGGACGAGCCCGGCCGGCCACACCTACACCGTGGCGCCTCCGGATCAGGGCGAGCCGGAAACCGCCGTGATTCCGGACGCCTGGACCGAGCCGCTCCGTCCGGAGCCGGCCTTGGTGGGTGGGCGCGCCCCGGCCGACGAGGACGCACCACCCTTCTGACCGCAGCACCCCTCGCGCACCGGGCCCGCCACCAGGCAGGCCCGGCACCGACGCGTACGCCACGGCACGCTTGCCCGAGTCGGCGTGGGGCATGCTCGGGGCATGGGTGTGACGCCACGCGACCGAGCGGTCGGGGCACTCGTGGGCCTGGCGCTGGGCGACGCGCTCGGGATGCCGACCCAGAACCTGCCCCGGGACGTCGTCCGCGACCGCTACGGCGAGGTGCTCGCCGACCTGCACCCCGGGCCGGACGACAACCCGATCAGCCGCGGCCTGCCCGCCGGGCGGGTCACCGACGACACCGACCAGGCGGTGATCCTCGGCGAACTCTTCGTCGCGGGCCGCGGCCAGGTCGATCCGCTGGCGTTCGCCGACCGCCTGCTGCGGTGGGAAGAGCGGATGCGGGCGAGCGGCTCGGCGGATCTGCTCGGCCCGTCGACCCGCCGGGCCCTGACGCTGATCGGCGAGGGCGTGTCCCCGGACGAGACCGGGCGCTGGGGTGACACGAACGGCGCCGCGATGCGGATCGCGCCGATCGGCGTCGGTGTGCCGGTCGAGCCGCTGTCCCGCCTGGTGGATGCCGTCGAGCAGGCCGGGCGGGTCACCCACCACACCGGCGTCGCGATCGCGGGCGCCGCGGCGGTCGCGGCGGGGGTCAGCGCGGGGATCGATGGGCATCCGCTGACCGAGTCGCTGCGGCGGGCGATCGACGCCGCCCGGCTCGGTGCGGACCGCGGCTCCTACGTCGCGGGTGCGGACGTCGCGGCCCGGATCGCCTGGGCGTTGGAGCTGGTCGCCGGGCGGTCACCGGCGGACGCGCTGGAGGTCGTCCACCGGCTGGTCGGCACCGGCCTCGCCACCCAGGAGGCGGTCCCGGCGGCGCTGGCCGTCGCCGCGCTCTTCCCCGACGACCTGTGGGACGCCTGCCGCCACGCCGCGAGCCTGGGCGGCGACTGCGACACGGTGGCGGCGATGACCGGCGCGGTGGTCGGCGCCCACACCGGCGCCGGCGGGGTACCGGTGCTCGACCAGCTCTCCGCGGCCAACCCCGAACTGGAGCTGTCCGCCCTCGCCGATCGCCTGCTCGCGGTTCGCGGCGCGGCAGACCGACCGGCCGAGCGGACCGATTGGCCTAGGGAAACCGACCGGCCCAGCGATTCGGCCGGCCTAGCGGACCGGTCGTCGGGGTATTAACCGCTCATGCCGGACTATCCCTCGGGTGTGGTGACGACCGTCCACGACGGGCCGTGGGGACGGCTGCGCTGCCGCTCGCTCGGCGCCCCGCGGCCGGGCACCCCGCACGTCGTACTGGTGCAGGGCCTCTCGGTCGCCGACTACCTCCTGCCCGGGCTCGCGGGCTTCACCAGCTGGACCCGCGCCCACCTGCTCGAACTGCCCGGCTACGAGGGCAGGGGAGGGAGGCTCCCGGTGCCCGGGTTCGGCCGCGCCGTCGCCGAGTGGCTCGACGCGCAGCAGCTCGGCACCGTCGTCCTCGGCGGACACTCCAGCGGAACGCAGGTCGCCGCAGCGGCTGCCGTCGGACGCACCGACGTGGCGTACGCGCTGCTGGTAAGCCCGATCGTCGAACCGGGTGCCCGCAGCGTGCTGCGCCTCGGCGCGCGGTGGCTGCGGGACGGCAGGCAGGAGACGTCCGGCCTGCTCTCCTGGCAGGCCCCCGAGTGGTGGCGGGCCGGCCCGCGGCGGCTCGCCCACCTCATCCGCGTGCACCTGCGCTACCGGATCGAGAACCCGCTGGCCCGGCTCGACGTCCCGGCGCTGGTGCTCCGCGGCAGCGACGACCGGCTCTGCTCGCCCGGCTGGTGCCGTCGGCTCGCCGCACTGACCCCGGGCGGCGAGTACGTCGAGGTTCCGGGCGCCCACTCGTTCTTCTGGGACGACCCGGACGCGTGGTCGGAGCCGGTACGCCGGGCCGCGCTGAGCGTCAGAAAATAACAAGCCCAGACATGCAACTCTCCGAAAGCGAGGCCCGCCGTCGGCTGACCGACGCGCGGGTGGTCCGGCTGGCCACGGCGGACGCCGACGGGGTGCCCCATCTCGTCCCGGCGACGTTCGCGGTGCACGCCGACTCGATCGTGATCGCGGTCGACGCCAAACCCAAGCGGCACCAGCGCCTGAAGCGGCTGGAGAACGTGGCGGTGAACCCCCGGGTCTGTGTGCTCGCCGACCGGTACGACGACGATTGGGCGCAGCTGTGGTGGGTCCGCGCGGACGGCGTCGCCCGGATCTTCACCGGCGCGGCCGGACGCGAACCGATCGACCGACTCGTCGCCAAGTACCCGCAGTACCAGGCGCAGCGCCCGGACGGTCCGGTGATCGACGTGCAGGTCACCCGCTGGAGCGGCTGGTCGTTCCAGTAAGCAGGCCGCCCGATGACCCCGCAGTCAGCGGCGGACGAGCGCGGCGAAGAAGCCGTCCTCCGCGTCCTGGAACGGCGTGTCGGCGATCAGGTAGGTCCAGGTCGACGTCGGCCGCCGCAGCCCGGCGTCCGCGAGGTCGACGCCCTCCGTGGTGAGCTTCGCCGTCGTCAGCGTCTCCGCGGCCGCCTCGCGGATGTGCACCCGTAGCGATCCGAACGCCTTGACGGAGACCGCGTTGAACTGGTCCAGCGGGGTTTCCCGGCCCAGGATACGTAGGTGGATTCCCTCGCGGAGACCCGCGAGCGTGGCGAGGTGTTCGGCCCAGGCCTGGTCGAGGTGGAACAGCAGCACGGGAGCCGCGACCGCGTGCGCGGCACCGTGTTCGGTCTCGTACTCGTCGAGGCGCTCGCGGGCCTCGGGGGTGAGCCACTCGGCCAGGTCGTCGAGCGTGGTGGCCTCGAGGATGTCGTCCCGCCACTGCAGGGTCGCCGTGCGTTGGTTCTCGACGATCTCGTTGTACCGGACGGTCTTGCGATGGATCTGGTCGAGCTTCCCGGCCGCGACGCGCTGGGCGTGCTCGACGTTCCGGAGCACCGCCCGGTCGAGGACCAGGCCGTCGGCGTCGAGCGTGCGGACCGCCGGCCCGCCGGGCGCGTGCTCGGTGACGACCTCGTCCTCCAAGCTGGTGAAGAACACCGACCGGCCGGGGTCGCCCTGCCGTCCGGAGCGGCCGCGGAGCTGACGGTCGAGGCGCGCCGAGTCGTACCGCTCGATGCCGACGACGCACAGCCCGCCGAGCTCCCGGACCTCGTCGGCGAGCTCCGGGCGGGTGTCGGCCTGGGTGCCGCCGAGGCGGATGTCGACGCCGCGCCCGGCCATCTGGGTGGAGAGCGTCACCGCGCCGCGGCGGCCGGCGTCGGCGATGATCTGGGCCTCGGCGTGGTCGTTGCGGGCGTTGAGGACGACGTGGTCGATCCCGGCGGCCTCCAGCCGGGCGCTCCACGCCTCGGAGGTGGCGACGTCCCGCGTGCCGATCAGCAGCGGCTGGCCGGTGCCGTGCACCTCGGCGAGGAATCCGAGCAGGGCGTCGTCCCGGTAGGCGGCGTCGGCGTAGAGCCGGTCGGGTTCGTCGACGCGGACGCAGGGCGTCGCCGGGGGGACGACGCCGATCTGCAGGTCGTAGAACTCGGCCATCTGGGCGGCGGCCTCGCGGGCGCTGCCGCTCATCCCGGTGACGGTGGGGTAGCCGGTGACCAGCGCCCGGATCAGTATCTGGTCGCGGACCTCGCCGGCCGGCGAGATGTCCAGGTCCTCTTTCACCTCGACCGCGGTCTGCAGCCCGTCCGGCCAGCGCTGGCGGTCGACGGTGCGGCCGCGCGAGGTGCTGATGATCTCGACGCGGCCGTCGCGCACCAGGTAGTCGACGTCGCGCTCGACGAGTACCTCGGCGTGGAGCGCGAGGTTCGCCGTGGTGAGCAGGGCGACGTGTTCGGGCCGGAACAGGTTGTCCACCCCGAGGTGGTCCTCGACGCTGGCCAGCCCGGCGTCGGTGAACGTGGCGTTGCGCCGGTCATCGTCCACCTCGTAGTGGCGGTCGGGGCGCAGACGGCGCACGTGGCGGGCGAGCTCCCGGGAGACGTCGATCGTGCCGGCGTCGCCGGCCAGCACCAGCGGAACCAGGGCTTCGTCGAGGAGGACCGCGTCGATCTCGTCGATGATCGCGACGTCCCTGGCGCCCAGTCCCTGCTCGCTCAGCACCCGCTCGGCGGGCGCGGTGCGCTGGCGGTCGCGCAGCAGGTCGAAGCCGACCTCGTGCACCGGCGCGTAGACCACGTCGGCCTGGTAGGCGATGCGGCGCTCGTCGTCGGTGAGCTCGGACGTCACGTCGCTGACGGTCAGCCCGAACCAGTCGAAGAACTCCTGCGACCAGCGGGCGTCCCGGCGGGCGAGGTAGTCGTTGACCGACAGGAGGTGGACCCGGCGCCCGCCGCATCCGAACGCGGCGGCGACCAGGACACCGACGAGGGTCTTGCCCTCGCCGGTGGCCATGTCGACGACCCGGCCGCGCAGCATGTTCACGACCGCGAGCAGCTGGGTGTCGAACGCGTCCAGGTCCCAGACCCGGCGGCCGACCTCCCGGGCGACCGCGCAGAACTCCGCCAGCGCCGCGTCGTCGAGCTCCGTGCCGGTACGTAGCTCGGTCGCGGCGGCGCGCAGCTCGTCGTCGTCGAGTGCGGCGATCTCGTCGCGGCGCGCGGTCGCGGCGGTGACCAACGGCTGGAGCCGGGTCAGGTCGGTGGTGCCCGGTTCGTTCCGGAGGCGGGCCACGGCGCCGCTCAGCCAGCCGCGCCATCCGGACGTCATCCCTGTCGTGCTCACGTGCCGAACCTTATGTCGCCGGTTCACGTTCTGGCGGCGAGACCGTCTCGGCGGCCCGGGTCGGCCGGGCCGCGAACGCGACGAGCGTGGCGAGGAGGGACGCGATCGTGGCGACGAGGTAGGTGGCCGAGCCCGCGTCGCCGGAGGTGGCGAGCGCCAGACCAGCCGTGGTGAGCGCCGCGAGCCCGATCGCGGCCCCGAGCTCCTGCACGGTGGTGACCAGCCCGGACGCGGCCCCTTGGAGCCGGTCGTCGACGCTGGTGGCCAGCGCGAACATCGGCGCGTACCCGAGTCCGCTGCCGAGCGCCACGAGCGCGAGGCCAGGCAGCACACCGGCGAGGTAGCCGTGCTCGGCGAACGCGGTCAGCAGCGCGACCCCGGCGGTCGTCGTGACGCCGGCGCCGATCAGCAGCGGCCGGGCCCCGACCGTCGCCACCGCGGCACCGGCCTTGGGGCTCACCAGCAACACGATCGCGGTGATCGGGGCGAACGCCAGCCCGGTCTGCAGCGCGCTGAACCCCAGCTCGTTCTGCAGTACCAGCGAGGTCACGTAGAGGGCGGTGGTGACCGTGGCGACGTTGAGCGCGAGCACGGTGTTGCCGACCACGACGCCCCGCTGGCGCAGCACACCCGGCTCCAGCAGCGGCCGCCGGCTGCGGACTTCGGCCATCCCGAGCGCGGCGGCGAGCAGGACCAGGACGACGACCGCCGCGGTGAGCCCGCCGGTCCACCCGCCGTTGGCGCGCGCGAGCACCAGGCTGCCACCGCCGACGACGGTGACCAGCAGCAGCGCGTTCGGCACCGCGGGGCGTTCGGCGCCGGAGCCGGGCAGGGCCGGCAGCGCTTTGCGCAGCACGAGCAGCGCGACGATCCCGAGCGGAACGTTGATCAGGAAGATCGAGCGCCAGCCGGCGAGGTCGGTGAGCACGCCGCCGAGCAACTGCCCGGCGATCGCGCCGGCCGACGCCACCGACGCCCAGAGGCCGAGTGCCCGGCCGCGTCCTTTCTCGTCGTCGAACACGCGGAGGAGCGCGGTGAGCGCGTTGGGGGAGACCAGCGCGGCGCCGACGCCCTGCAGCGCCCGGGCGGCGAACAGCTGCCACGGTTCGGCGGACACCCCGCAAAGCAGCGACGCGGCGACGAACAGGGCGAGCCCGACGACGATCACCCGCCGGTGGCCGACGAGGTCGCCGACGCGTCCGGCGACGATCAGCAGCGCTCCGAACGGGACCGTGTAAGCGACCGACGTGAGCGGCAGGTAGCCGGTCGGCACAGCCAGGTCGGCCTGGATCGTCGGCAGTGCCACGGTGACGACGACGACGTCCACGATCAGCAGTAATTGGGCCAGACACAGCGCCACGAGCGCGCCGGTCCGCTTGCCTCCGAGTTTCCGTATCACCATTCGGAAACTACGTCGTTCGTGGCGGACCGGCAAGGTTTCCGGTCTGTGGTTCGATAATTGGGTGGCCCGGCCCCGCAAGGTTTCCGACGACGAGCTGCTGCAAGCCACGGCGCGTGCGATCGGCCGGTACGGGCCACAGTTCACGCTCGCCCACGTCGCCGCCGAGGCAGTCGTCGCCACCGGCACCGCGGCAGCCCGCATCGGCTCCAAGCGCGACCTGCTGCGCTGGATGGCGTCGACGGCGGCGGCGGGGATGCTCGCCGAGGTGGCCGCGGCCGCGGAGGCGGCCGCCGACCCCACCGACGCGGTCCGGGCGGCCACCGTCAGCGGCATCGAGGGGATCGACGACCCGGGCACGGCGATGAACCACCTGGCCCAGCTCGGGTCCGAGCTGGCGGACCCCGAACTCCGCGCCGAGATCGCCGCGATGTGGAACGCCTACCGGCTCGCGCTGGAGGACCTGATCGCGAAGGCCGACCTGCCCGGCGCGCCGCCGCCCGCCGAGGCCGCACGCCTGCTGGCCGCCCTCGTGCACGGCACCCAGGTGCTGTGGGCGGTCGAGCCGCGCGGTGCGCTACGCGACGAGTTGCTGGCCCACGTCGACACGGTGCTGGGGACCTGGCGGGCGCCGCGGTGACGGCCCGCCACCGCCGTCCGTCGCCCTGGCGGCGTGCCCGCGCCGGACGTCAGGCGCCTGCCGCCGTGCTGGCCGTGTTGCTCGTGTCCGGCCTGGTCGCCACGCTGCCCGACGGACCCGCCCCACGGTCCCGGCCGGCGCCCGGTCCGGCGGAGAATCCGCTGATGGCGGAGGGGCCGCCGGTGCTGCCCGAGCCCGGCAGCGGGCGCTCCCCGGCACCGAGCCGCGCCGACGGGCCGCCCTGCCCGACCGGGCAGCGGGTTGCTGCGTCTCCGGTCCGGGCGCCGCTGACCGTCGGCCCCCGCGGGCGGTTCCGGACGATCCAGGCCGCGGTCGACGCAGCCACCGCCGGCGACACGATCGAGATAGCCGGCGGCACCTACCGCGAGGTCGTGACGATCCGGCGGAGCGGCCGCCCCGGCGCCCCGCTCACCGTGCGCGCCCGAGCCGGGGAGCGGGTCACGCTCGACGGCCGGGGTGCGCTCCCCGCGACGTCCGGCTCGGCGCGTGGCCTGATCACGCTCGACGGGCGGCAGTACGTCCGGCTCTCCGGCCTCACCGTCACCAACTCCCGCCGGCACGGCATCTACGCGGGCTTCGCGAGCCACGTCGTCGTCGAGAACAGCGAGGTGTCGTACGCCGCCGACGGCGGCATCCTGATCGGGGACGGCTCCGACGTGGTGCTCACCTGCAACCGCGTCCACCACAACAACGCCGCCGCCCGAACCGGGAACATCGGCGCCGCCGCGAACGAGGGCATCACGCTCTTCAACGTCCGGGACTTCACGATCGCGTACAACCGGGTCTACGCGAACGACGAGGAGGGCATCGACGTCAAGAACGGCACCCGGGGCGGGGCGATCCACCACAACGACGTGTACGGCAACAACGGGCCGAACGTCTACGTCGACGGGGCGAGCGACGTCCGGATCCACAGCAATCGGATCTACGGCGCCCGCGGGCCCACCAAGGCCGGTATCGGGCTCGCGGTCGAGTCCGGCGGCACCGCCCGCGGCGTCGACATCTACAACAACGTCATCTACGGCAACCCCGGCGGCGGCGTCGACTTCTGGATCGGCCACTACGCGGACGTCCAGGTGTTCCACAACACGATCTACCGCAACGGGCGGGCGGCGATCCGGGCGATCGGCGGCGCGGCCAGCGACTCGGCGGCCCGCGGCAACATCGCTTACGGCAACCCGCTGCCCCGCGTCCCGGGTTTCGTTCTGGAGAGCAATCTCACGGCCGACCCGAAGTTCGTCGACCTGACCCGCGGTGACGTCCGGCTGCGGCGCGGGTCGGCAGCGATCGACGCGGGGTCGCGGAAGACCGCGCCCGCCACCGACATCACCGGCGCCGCGCGCCCGGCCGGAGTCGCACCGGACCTCGGGGCCTACGAATTCCGCTGACCTACTGTCGTCCTTCCGGTAAGAATTACCGGGACGCGTACGCCGACGTCGACGGAGGCAGCGGATGGACACGGTGGTCGGCTTCGCCCGTCGGATCCGGCAACTCGCCCAGGAGTGCCCGGACGACGTGGTCGTGCGCCACATCGGACTCGACGGCTCCGAGACCGCGTTCACCTGGCCCGAGCTGGACGCGCGCGCGAGCCGGCTCGCGGGCGCGCTGGCCGCCCGTGGCCTCGGCGTCGGCGACCGGCTCGGCCTCGGCTTCCGCAACTCGCCGCAGTTCACGCTCGCCGCGCTGGCGGCGTGGAAGCTCGGTGCCACGCCGGTACCGATGCGCTGGGACCTGCCGGAGTGGGAGCTGACCCGGGTGCGGGAGACGATCGCCGCGCCGGTGCACCTCGGCCCTGGCGACGTCGGGTGGGTCGACGCGACCGCCTCCGAGCCGCTGCCCGAGCTCTCCGACGACGTGGTGTCGCCGATGGTGAACGGCATCTGCAGCAGCGGGTCCACCGGGACGCCGAAGGTGATCCTGAGCCGTCGCCCAGCGACCTACGACCCGGCCTCCGCGGTGCCGTTCATCGCGACCTGGAACCCGGTGCCGTTGCCGCAGACGATCCTGGTGCTCGCGCCGATGTACCACGCGAACGGCTTCTCGACGCTGTTCAGCCTGCTCGGCGGCGACCGGCTGGTGGTGATGGAGAAATTCGACGCCGCGCGGGTCGTCGACGTCATCGAGCGTCACCGCATCTCGACGTTCACCGCGACACCGACGATGCTCCAGCGGATCGCCGACCTCCCGGACATCGGGCAGCGCGACCTGTCGGCTCTGCAGTGGATCCTGCAGGGCGCGGCGCCGATGCCGCCGTCGCTGGTCCACCGCTGGGGCGAGCTGATCGGCTACGAGCGGATCGTGATGGCGTACGGCATGACCGAGGGGCTCGGCCTGACGACGCTGCGCGGCGACGAGTGGCTGACCCACCAGGGCAGCGTCGGCCGCGGGTTCCGGGAGACCGAAATCCGAATCTTGGACGACGACGGGCGGGACGTGCCGGTCGGCGAGATCGGGGAGATCTACCTCCGATCGCCGTCCTCCGGGGGATACGAGTACCTCGGCCAGGCCGCCCGGCTGCGCGGGACCGCCGACGGGTTCCAGACCGCGGGGGACGCCGGGTACCTCGACGCCGACGGGTACCTCTACCTCGTCGACCGGCGCGCGGACCTGATCGTGACCGGCGGCGCGAACGTCTTCCCGGCGGAGGTGGAGGTCGCGCTGATCGACCATCCGAAGATCGCCGACGTCGTCGTCATCGGGCTGCGCGACCCGGAGTGGGGCCGCCGGGTGCACGCGGTCGTCGAACCGACGGATCCGGCCGATCCGCCGACCACGGCGGAGGTCATCGCGTACGCGAAGAGCCGCCTGGCGCCGTACAAGGTCCCGAAGACCGTCGAGCTGGTGGACGCGATGCCGCGCAGCGCCGCGACGAAGATCAACCGCCGCACCCTGGTCGAGTCGCGCGGCGGGTGAGTGTTCGGCCCGAGGTGTGACCTGGGTCATGTCCGCAGGTGTCACGCCCGGGCCTGGTCGCTTGTCCCATAGGCGTCACCGGCACCAAGACCTGGTGCCGTGGCCCGAGGGAGGAGTGCCCAATGAGGAAGAACGAGCACCGGGTCGTCGTGGTGGGTGCGGGGTACGCCGGGATGCTGGCGGCGGTGCGGCTGGCGCACCGGACCCGGCGCACCGGGGTGCGGATCACGGTGGTGAACGCGTCGGCGCGCTTCACCGAGCGGCTACGGATGCACCAGGTCGCCGCCGGGCAGGAACTGGCCGACATCCGGATCCCGGACGTGCTGGCCGGCAGCGGCGTCACGTTCGTGCAGGGCACGGTCACCGGCATCGACCCGGACACGAACACGGTCACGGTCGAGGGCGCCCCGCCGCTGGGTTACGACACGCTGGTCTACGCGCTGGGCAGCTCGACTGATACCAGCCGGGTCCCCGGTGCGGAGGCGCACGCGTTCACGCTCAACGGCCCGCAGCTCGCCGCCCGGTTCGCGGCCCGGCTGCGGGAGGTCGCGGCGGCCGGCGGCGCCGTCACGGTCTGCGGCGGCGGGTTGACCGGCGTCGAGGCGGCCACCGAGATCGCCGAGAACCACCCCGGTCTGGCGGTCACGCTGCTCAGCCTGGACGAACCCGGCGGCATGATGGGGCCGAAGGCGCGTGCCTACCTGTACCGGACGATGGCCCGACTCGGCGTCACGGTGAAGGCAGGGAAGCCGGTCACCAAGGTCCTGCCCGATGCGGTGGAGCTGGCCGGTGGGGAACTCGTCGCCTCGGACCTGTGCCTGTGGACGACCGGGGTGCGGGTGTCGCCGCTCGCCGCGGACGCCGGGATCGCCGTCGACGAACGCGGCTTGATCGTCGTCGACGCGACCCTGCGGTCGGTGTCGCACCCGAACATCCACGCGATCGGTGACGCGGCCGCGATTCGGCTGGCGTGGGGGCAGATCCACGGCACCTGCCAGAGCGGGATGCCCACCGCCCAGTACACCGCCGACACGATCGCCCGGCTGCTGCGGGGCAAGCCGGTTCCGCCGTTCCGGTTCGGCTACTTCCACCAGCCGGTCAGCCTGGGCCGCAGGGACGCCGTCATCCAGTTCACCCGCGCCGACGACACGCCCCGCCGGGCCTACCTCAAGGGCCGCGCCGCGGTGATCTACAAAGAACTGGTCAGCAGCAGCCCGCCGAAGATGCACCGGCTCAGCAAGCGGATGAACGTCTCCGCCACGCTGTCCAAGGGCGGCCGCGTCACCCGGCAGCCGGCCGCCTGAAAGCGTGATCAGATGATCGACCCGATTCCGGATCCGTACCTCGCGCATCGGCGACTGCTGTTCGCCACCGCCTACCGCATGCTGGGCAGCGTCGCCGATGCCGAGGACGTACTCCAGGACGCCTGGCTGGCCTGGAGCGCGGTGGATCACGCCGCGGTCCGAGACCCCCGCGCGTATCTCGTCCGCACGGTCACCAACCTGTCGTTGAACCGGCTCACCTCCGCCCGGGCCACGCGCGAGGCGTACGTCGGGCCGTGGCTCCCCGAGCCGCTGCTCACCTCACCCGACGCTGCCACGGAGACCGAGATGGCCGACGCCGTGTCCACCGCGATGATGGTGGTGCTGGAGGCACTCAGCCCCGTCGAACGCGCGGTGTTCGTCCTCCGTGAGGTCTTCGGGTACTCGCACGCCGAGATCGCCGGCACCCTGGACCGGCCCGAACCGACCATCCGCCAGATCGCCCACCGTGCCCGCGCGCACGTCCAGGCCCGGCGCCCCCGCTTCGACACCGACGAGCGTCAGCGCGAGCAGGTCACCGCTCAGTTCATCGCCGCGTGCGGCGGTGGTGACCTGAACGCGGTCATGGAACTGCTCGCCCCGGACGTCACCGCCTGGTCGGACGGCGGCGGCAAGGTCACCGCCGCCCGCCGCCCCGTGCACGGGCCGGACCACGTCGCCCGCTGGTGGCTCGGCGTCCTGGCGAAGCCCCAGTCGGCCGGCGTCGCGCTGCGGCCCGCCACCATCAACGCCGAGACGGGCGTCCTCCTGTCCGTCGGCGACTACCCGGTGGGCGTACTCACCTACGACCTGGTCGACGGCCGCATCCGCAACCTGCGACTCCAGGTCAACCCCGACAAGCTCGACGGCCTGCGAACGGAATTTCGATGACTGCGTCGACTCCTACTACGGGGAAGACGCCGGCTCGGCCGCCGTGGAGTTCCTGGCTCACTCAGTCCGTGCCGGAATCCAGGGCCGCGTGATCGAGCAGCACGTCGTCTCCCGGGACGTCGTGCCGGGAGGTCCGCTTGCCGCCGGCGGCGATCGCCTGCGCGCCGCCCTCCGACATCGCGCCGATCAGCCCGGTGGACGCGGCCTGGGCGGCTCCGGTGAGCGCCGGCTGGGACGGCTGTGACGCCACCGCGCCGACGATGCCGAGCCCGACGTACTGCTCGAGGCGGGCCCGCGAGTCGGCGATGTCGAGGTTGCGCATGGTGAGCTGACCGATCCGGTCGACCGGGCCGAACGCGGCGCCCTCGGTGCGCTCCATCGAGAGCTTGTCCGGGTGGTAGCTGAACGCCGGACCGGCCGTGTCGAGGATCGAGTAGTCCTCACCCCGGCGCAGCCGCAGCGTCACCTCACCGGTGACCGCGGAGCCGACCCACCGCTGGAGCGACTCACGCAGCATCAGCGCCTGCGGGTCGAGCCACCGGCCCTCGTACATCAGACGACCCAGCCGGCGGCCCTCGACCTGGTAGCTGGCGAGCGTGTCCTCGTTGTGGATCGCGTTGACCAGCCGCTCGTACGCCGCGTGCAGCAGCGCCATGCCCGGTGCCTCGTAGATGCCCCGGCTCTTGGCCTCGATGATGCGGTTCTCGATCTGGTCGGACATCCCCAGGCCGTGGCGACCGCCGATCGCGTTGGCCTCCAGCACCAGGTCGACGGCGGAGGCGAACTCCTTGCCGTTGATCGTCACCGGCCGGCCCTGGGCGAAGCCGATCGTGACGTCCTCGGCGGCGATCTCCACCTCGGGGTCCCAGAACCGCACGCCCATGATCGGCTCGACGATCTCGATCCCGGTGTCGAGCTGCTCCAGCGACTTGGCCTCGTGGGTCGCGCCCCAGATGTTCGCGTCGGTGGAGTACGCCTTCTCGACGCTCGACCGGTACGGCAGGTCACGGGCGAGCAGCCACTCCGACATCTCGGTGCGGCCGCCCAGCTCGTTGACGAAGTCGGCGTCCAGCCACGGCTTGTAGATCCGCAGCGAGGGATTGGCCAGCAGGCCGTAGCGGTAGAACCGCTCGATGTCGTTGCCCTTGAACGTCGAGCCGTCGCCCCAGATCTGGACGCCGTCCTCGAGCATCGCGCGCACCAGCAGCGTGCCGGTGACCGCCCGGCCCAGCGGCGTCGTGTTGAAGTACGCCCGGCCGCCGGACCGGATGTGGAACGCGCCGCACGCCAGCGCCGCGAGCCCCTCCTCGACCAGCGCGTCACGGCAGTCGACCAGGCGGGCGATCTCCGCCCCGTAGGTCGCCGCGCGGCCGGGTACCGAGGCGATGTCGGGCTCGTCGTACTGCCCGATATCAGCCGTGTAGGTGCACGGCACGGCTCCCTTCTCGCGCATCCACGCGACGGCTACGGACGTATCGAGACCGCCGGAGAAGGCGATCCCGACACGTTCGCCAACAGGGAGAGAGGTCAGCACCTTGGACACGAAGCAAGTATATGCGGTCGGGTGCATGACCATGCAAGCCCGTGTTGCAGATCCGGGGAATCCGCCCGCGCGGGCGCGTCGATCCCTGCGTCGATCACCGCGTCGGTCCCTGCGTCGGTCACTGCGTCGGTCACTGCGGATAGCGGCGCACGATCTCCGGGTGGAGGACGACGCGGAGCAGGTCGGCGCCGAGCATCGCCGCGAGGTCGTCGGCCCGGGCGTCGAGGTCCCAGTAGCGCGCGGCGAGGCGGGAACACAGGTCGTGCGCTCCGTCGGCCTCCAGCGTCGTGCGGCCGACGACCGACACCCAGCGCTCGGGCTCACCCACCGGAGCCGCGACGACGATCGAGGCCCGCGGATCGCTGCGCAGGCGCCGTACCTTCAGCGAGTCCGGCTCGGTGAAGAACTGGATCGTCCCGTCCGCGGCGGCCTCGAACCACACCGGTCGGGGCTGCGGTGGCTGCGCTCCGCCGGCCACGGAGAGGAACCCGTGCAGGGGGCGTCCGAGGAACTCGCGGTCCTCGGCGGTCAGCAGGCTGGTAGTGGCGGTGCTCATCGGTGCCCTTTCGGAAGACGGTGAGGCGTCATGCCCGCCACGCTCCTGCCGCCGCGGTACGCAGAACGTAGTCCTCGAACGTCCGGGGGGCGCGCCCCAGCACGGTGGCGAGATCGTCGGTCGTCGCGGCGAACACCCCCCGCTCCATCAGCACGAACATCTCGGCGACGTGGTGCGCGGCGTCCTCGGGCCAGCCCTCCTCAACCAGCGCGGCGACGTACTCGCCCGAGGAGATCTGCTTGTACGTGATCGGCCGCCCGTCCGCCCGGGAGATCAGCTCGGCCGCCTCGGCGAAGGTCAGCGCGCGCGGTCCGGTCAGCTCGTAGATCCGCCCGGCGTGCCGGCCGGGCTCGGCCAGCACCGCGGCCGCCGCGTCGGCGATGTCCTCCAGGTCGACGAACGGCTCGGGCACCGCACCGGCCGGGAGCGCGAGCTCGCCGGCGACGAGCGGGGCGTGGAAGAGGTCCTCGTCGAAGTTCTGGTTGAAGTTCGACGCCCGCAGCACGGTCCACTCCAGCGCCGAGCCGCGCACGGCGTCCTCGGCCGAGCGCATGTCCAGCCCGAACGTGGAGTCGCCCCAGTCGTCGGCGCCGCGCCCGGAGAGCAGGACGAGGCGCTGCACCCCGGCGGCCTCGGCCCGCGCCACGAAGTCGTGCACCGGTCCGGGCACGGTCGGAGCGATCACGTAGGCGGCGGTGACGCCCTGCAGAGCCGCATCCCAGCCGTCGGGCTCGGACCAGTCGAAGCGGGTGGAGCTGGATCGGGAGGCGGTACGTACCGGTGTGCCGCGCAGCCGCAGCCGGGCAGCGACTCGTCGGCCGCTCTTGCCGGTGGCGCCGAGTACCAGCGTGGTGTTGTTGCTCATGGTTGCGATTCAACGCCGTCGAATCGGACGACGACATGGGTGAGAAGCCGGATTGCCTGTGTGATCGTCTAACGTCGTGGGCGTGGATGCTTTCGGTGACCTCCTGCGGGGGATGCGGGCCCAAGGCTCGCTGTTCGGCAGCACGACGCTGAGCCCGCCCTGGGCGCTGCACTTCGTGGACGGCGCACCGCTGACGTTGTGCACGGTCCTCGGCGGGGGCGGCTGGATCGTGCCGGAGGGCCGCCCGCCGGAACAGCTCCGCGCCGGCGAGACGCTGATCGTGCGGGGCCCGGCCCCGTTCACCTTCGTCGACGAGATCGGCACCCGGGCCGAGCCGATCGCGTGCGGCGAGCACTGCGCCACGCCCGAACAGGGCGGCACCCGGTACCGGCGCGGCTGGAGCGACACCTGCGGCGGTGCCGGTGACGACGCGACGACGCTGATCGTCGGCGCCTATCCGGTGCGCGGGGAGATCAGCCGCCGGCTGCTGGACGCGCTGCCCGTCGTGCTGCGCGTGGGCTCCGGCGGCGGAACCCACGCCGCGCTGGACCACCTCGCCGCCGAGGCCGCCGCCGACACCCCGGGCCAGCAGGTGGTTCTGGACCGGCTGCTGGACTGGATGCTGGTCTGCGCCCTGCGCGAGTACTTCGAGCGGCCCGGCGGCGAGCCGCCTGCGTGGTACGCCGCTCAGCGGGATCCGGTGGTCGGCGACGCGCTGCGTCTGCTGCACGCCGAACCGGAAGCACCCTGGACCGTCTCCTCGCTGGCCGACCGGACCGGGGTGTCGCGCTCCACGCTCGCGAAGCGCTTCGCCGACCTGGTCGGCGAACCGCCGCTGACCTACCTCGCCCACTGGCGCATGACGCTCGCCGCGGACCTGCTGGTCGAGCGCGAGTCGGCGACCATCGCCGAGGTCGCCCGCGCCGTGGGCTACACCGACGCGTTCGCGTTCAGCGCCGCGTTCAAGCGGATCCGCGGCGTCAGCCCGAGCGAGTTCCGCCGCGCCGGTACGGCCCGTCCACTGCAGGCGGTCTCCGCGCAGGCGTAGGCGGCCGGCTCACCACACCGTCAGCGTCACGCCGATCACCAGCACGCTGCTCGCGATCGAGCCCGCGAACGCCGTCCAGCGCAGCGAGCGCGGGCCGCCGGCCAGCAGGGGCAGGTCCCGCCAGCGCAGCACGACCAGCGCGGCGCCCGCGGCGGCGACCCCAGCTGTCAGCGCCCACAGCAGCGGCGGCACCGAGAGCCAGGTTCCGAGCCGGTGGGCGACCAGCAGCAGGGCGACCGACGCGAGTGTCGTCGCGATCAGGCGGGCGCGGTCCGGCGCCGAGTTCCACCAGGCGGAGTGCCCGGCCCGCGCGAACGCGAGCAGCGGCAGCGCGACGACTACGTACAACAGCAGCCCGAGCGTCATCCACACCAGCCACGGCGAGGCCGTGGTCGCCGACGGCTCCGCGGACGCCCCGAGCAGCCGGATCCCGATCCACTCGACGCCCCGGTCGGTGTTCCCGAGGACGACCACCGCGCGGCCGGACGCCCGGTCGAACCCGACGTAGGAGCTGAACCCGCCGGTGGCGCCGTTGTGCCAGGTGATCTGCTGGTCGTCGTGCTGGTCGGTGAACCAGGCGTACCCGATCCGGCTGTCGTCGCCGGCGTCGAACCTCGGGATCGCGGCCGTCGCGCCGGGTGCGCGGCCGTCTCGCACCGCGGCGACGAGCTTCGCCAGGTCGGCGGCGGTGGAGCGGGGCCCGACCCCGGCCGGCGCGTACCCGACGCCGGACCAGGCCGCGACCGGACGGCCGGACGCGGTCGACCCCGCGGCCAGGCCGGGCGGCGGCGGGTCGTCGACGGTCAGCAGCGTGTCCGACATGCCGAGCGGCCGCAGGATCCGCTCGCTGACCAGCTCCGGGTAGGGCGTACCCGTCCGGGCGGCCAGCGCCTGCCCGAGCAGAGCCATGCCGAAGTTGGAGTAGTGCACCTCGCCGCGGCCGCTGCCGACGCGAGCGTCCGCGGCCTGCCGCCGCAGGTCGTCGACGTCCTCGCCGTACGGGTTCGCCCCGCGCAGGTTCGCCCAGGCCGATCGGAGCGCGGTCGAGGAGGTGGTCGCGAGCCGGGGCAGTCCGGAGCGGTGGCTGGCCAGCTCGGCCAGCGTGATGTCGCCGACCCGCTCGTCGGTGAACCGGACGTCGGGCAACAGCGCACGCAGCGGTTCGTCCGGGCGGACCGTGCCGTCCTCGACCAGGTCGGCCAGGAGCATGCCGGTCAGCACCTTGGTCACCGAACCGATCTCGAAGAGCGGCCCGCCGGCCGGATCGCCGACGGTCGCGGTCGTCGTCCCCGAGGGGTCGACCAGAGCCACCGAGAGGCCCCGGTAGCCGGTGCGCTCGTCGCCGACGATCGGCGCGACGCGGTCGGCGAGGGCCCGTTCGTCGGAGTCGGGGTCGCCGGAGCGGACGTCGCTCAGCCGGTGCGGCGAGGGCGCGACGAGCAGGGCCAGCGCCGCGACGACCAGCCCGGCGGCGAGCGCGATGACCGCGGCCCGGCGTCCGCGGGCGGGTCGGGTCTCCGGCGTGCTTGCGATGGTGGTGGAGGTCATGTCCGTACTCCCGAGAGGATCACGAGTAGCGGCACCACCCGCTCGCCCGGGACCGTGTACCGGCCGCGGGCCGCCGACTGCAGCCAGCCGGCGCTGACCAGGTGGCGGAGGTGGTGGTAGAGCTGCCCGGTCGTGCCGAGCTCCTCGTCGGCGGCGAGCTCCGCGGTGGTGCGGACGCCGCTGAGGATCCGGTGGAGCAGGCGGAGGCGTACCGGGTGACCGAGCGCGGCGAGGCGATCCGCCCACGCCGACCAGTCCGCCTCGAGCAGCGCCTCGACCGGCGTCCCGTACTGCCAGTCGTAGCGCTCACCGGTGGGCAGCCCGACGGTGCCGGTGTAGAGCACGGCGCCCGGCTCGTCGGCGTCCACCCGTTGTTTGAGGCCCTCGAGCGCCCAGAACAGGTCGGCCGGTACCCCGGCCGACGGGTCCGGCGACGGGGTACGCACTGGCGGCATTGTCAGCGCGTCGAGCCGACGTTCGAGCTCGGCCACGCGTTCCGCGAGAGAGTCGTTCTCGGTCACCTCTCCATTGTTACGTAATTCCGTAGTTCCGTCGAGTCGAAAGGGCGCCGGAGGGCGGTATAGGTTCGGCGCATGCTCCTCGCGACGTCGGTGGTCGGCAGCCTCCCGCAGCCGGAGTGGCTGATCGACCGGTCGAAGCTCGCCGGCCGGATGCCCCCGCGGGTGCGGGCGAAGGAGCTCTGGCGGGTCGATCCGGACCACCTCGACGAGGCGCAGGACGACGCGACGCTGCTGGCGATCCGTGCGCAGGAGGAGGCTGGGCTCGACGTCCTCACCGATGGGGAGATGCGCCGGGAGAGCTACTCGAACCACTTCGCGACCGCGCTGGACGGCGTCGACGTGGACAACCCGGGCACGACGATCAACCGCAACGGCGAGCTGTACCCGGTGCCGCGGATCGTCGGTGCGATCCGCCGGTCGCGCCCGATCCAAGTCGACGACGTGCGGTTCCTGCGCGCACATACCGACCGGGCGATCAAGATGACCGTGCCCGGACCGTTCACGATGTCCCAGCAGGCCCAGAACGACCACTACCCGGACGCCGAGGCCGCGGCGATGGGGTATGCCGCCGCGGTCAACGCCGAGATCCGGGACCTGCACGCGGCCGGGGCGGACGTCGTCCAGATCGACGAGCCGTGGCTGCAGGCCCGTCCGGACGCCGCTCGGGCGTACGGGGTCGCCGCGCTGAACGCCGCGCTCGACGGCGTCACCGGCACCACGGCGGTGCACCTGTGCTTCGGGTACGCCGCCCTGGTGCACGAGCGTCCCGCCGGCTACTCGTTCCTGCCCGAGTTGGCCGCCTGTACGGCCGACCAGATCTCGATCGAGACCGCGCAGTCGAACCTCGACCTCGGCGTGCTGTCCGACCTCGCGGACAAGACGATCGTGCTCGGCGTGATCGACCTGTCGACTCCTGCGGTGGAGAGCGCGGAGACGGTGGCCGCGCGAACCCGGCGGGCATTCGACCGGGTTCCGCCGGAGCGGATCGTGCTCGCCAGCGACTGCGGGATGAAGTACCTGACGCGCGCGGCGGCCGCCGGGAAGATGCGGGCGATGGCCGGCGCCGCCCGGCTCCTCCGCGCCGAACTCGCGTAGTGCACGACCGGGTCACTCCCCGGCGCCACTCAGCATTCGCTCGGCGAGTCGCTGCAGGGCCGCGGTGATCTGCGCGGTCGACTGCTTCCGCTCGAACCGCTGGTAGCGGTAGAGCTCGGGCGCGAGCGGTGCGAGGAGCGCGTCGACTTCCGCGTCCTCGAACGGCACCCCGGCGTCGACGAGCAGCGCGCGGACGTGCGTCCGCCAGAAGCCGTACGCGCCGGTGGCGAACCGGGCGCTCCCGGTCTCCGCGCCGAGCGCCAGCGGAAGGTGCTGCTCCAGCAGGGCGACCATCGCCTCGTAGAACGCCGCCAGCCGCTGAGCCGGCGGGGCGCCAGGCCCGAGCGGCGGCGGCCCGCCGAGCAGGCGTTCCTGCAGCGCGCGCTCGTGCTCGTCCAGCAGCGCCACCGCGATCGAGCCCGGATCCGGGTAGCGCCGGTAGAGGGTGGCCCGGCCCACGCCGGCCGCGCGGGCGACGTCCTCCATCGTGACGCTCGCGGGGTCGCGCTCGGCGAACAGTCGCTCGGCGGCGCGCAGAACCCGCTCCCGGTTGCGCGCGGCGTCGGCCCGCTCCCGTGGTGCGTCGGGCCCAGTCCGTGGGGCGTCAGGTCGAGCCCGTGGTGCGTCGGCTCGGGGAATCGGAGTGGTCCCTCCGTGCGGAACGGTGCGGTCGACGCCGAGTGTAGGACAGGGAAATAAGTGGACGCCATGTCCACTTCAACGGGTCATGGACTACTCGCTTCTCCTCCTCGCGCTCGTCGTCGGCTGCCTGCTGGCGGTGCAGACGTCGGCGAACCTGCAGCTGACGACCGCGGTCGGGACGCCCTACGGAGCGTCGACCGTGCAACTCGGACTCGCGCTCGTGCTCCTGGCGGCCGCGGCGCTCGCGCTGGGCGCCGCCGGTGCCCTCGGCGACTTGGACTCCGTGCCCGGCTGGCACCTGCTCGGCGGCCTGGCCAGCCCGCTCTACATCACCAGCGGCATCCTGCTCTTCCCACGGCTGGGAGCCCTGGTCTCGGTCGGCCTCTTCGTCGCCGGGCAGATGTTCGCGTCGCTCGGCTTGGACCTGGCGGGAGCGCTCGGCGTTCCGCAGCGATCGGTGAGCGCGGGCATCGTCGTCGGTGCTCTGCTGGTCGTCGCGGGCATCGTGTTCGTCGTCCGGGCACAGCGCCGCGTCGCCGCCGGCGGCCCCTCGGTGTCCCGGGGCGGGTGGATCCTGCTCGGCTTGGTCGCGGGCGCGGTCCTGCCGGTGCAGGGTGCGGTCAACGCCCGGCTGCGGGCCGACCTGGACGAGCCGCTCGCGGTCGCGGCGATCAGCTTCGCGGTGGCCACGGCCACGATCGGGGTGGTGCTGGCGCTGTTGCTCGTGCTGCGCCGGACCCCGGTGCCGACCGCGACCCGACTGCCCGCGATGCCCTGGTGGGGGTGGCTGGGTGGCGTCTGCGCCGCGGCGTACGTCACCGCGACGTTCCTGCTCATCCCGGAGATCGGCGCGGCGACGACGGTCGCGCTGACCGTGACCGGACAGCAGCTGGCCTCGGCGGTGATCGACCAGCGCGGGCTGTTCCGCCTACCGCGGCGGCCGCTCGACGCCGGTCGGATCGCCGGGCTGGTGCTGCTCGTCGGCGGCTCGGCCGCGATCCAGCTCGGCTGAGCGGGCGGGGCCCGCCGTGCTGACGTAGGGGCGCGAGTCCCGGCTGACACGCGGTCGGTGGGCCTGGTTGTCGCCGTTTCAGGGTGCCCGCCGAAATGGTTGTCGTGGATCGCGTGCCATGGTCCGGGATCCGCGACAACCATCGTGTACACCGCCCAGAAACCGCGACAACCGCCCCCGAGTCGCCCGGACAGCGCGACAACCACTCCGCCGCTCACACCGAATGGGCGCCAACCATCAGCGGCGCGACCGGCGACTACCTCTGCCGAGCAAGCGGCCACCCCGTCGCCACAACCGTCTGTCGATGGGCCGCCGTGAGAGGCGGCTTTCCCGAAAATCGGCTCAGGCAGCCCAGGCGGCGACGGTGTGGTGGGCGACCAGCGGGGCGAGGTCGGTGTCGTGCTGGGCGACGATCTGTCGGAACCGGAGCGCCGCCAGCTCCCCGAGCCCGTCGTAGAGCTCGGTGAAGAGCGCATGGGCCGCGGGCCGGGGCCAGTCGGCCGGGAGCAGCTCGGCCGGCAGGTCCGGGTCCAGGCCCGGGAACACCCGCCAGGCCTCCAGCAGCCGCGTCCGGGCGGTCAGTGCCGACGCCGGGGTCACCGAGCCGGAGCGGACCCGCTCGAGCAGCGCGGCGTGGTCGGCGAGGAAGCCCTGGTAGGCGGATTGAATGCCGGTGAGGTCCCAGGCGGTGAGCGGGGAGCAGCCGACCGCGGTCTCCACCACCCGGAACGCGCTCAGGTTGTCGACGCCGACGGCTTGGAACACCTCGCGCAGTGCGTCCAGACCGGCGTGCGGGGAGATCCAGAGGCCGTCGAACAGCGGTGCGAACCCCAGCCAGCGCAGGTAGCTGCGCAGCTGGTGCCGGAGCCGCCGCTGGTCCTCCGGAACGCTGAACGCGGCGAGCGTCCACCGGCCGTCCCAGGCGCGGGTGGCCGGACCGAAGCCGAGCACGGTGCCGGTCTTGTGCCGGATGTCCTGCCGTCCGGTGGCCGACAGGCGATAGTACGCGTGCCTGCCAACCCGGGAGGCGTCCAGAACACCGCGCTTGACCAGCCGGTTCGCGGTGGCGCGGGCGCTGGTCTCGCTGATCCCGAACTCGGCCATCAGATCAATGAGGACGCCGAGCGGGAGGGCGGCGTCCGCGTCGAGCCAGTGCTCGCCGAGCAGGCTGGTCAACAGACGCTGAGGTGAGCCGCCGGTCTGGTGGCGGGGCAGCACCGACCCTTCCAGGGCACGCCGCAGGACGAGCACCTCGGTGGGTGTCGGATCGGCGGCCATGGGACGAGCCTATCGGGGGCGGAACGGCCTGGGCCCGGGGAAGCCGTCCGGTTCCTCGTACCCGTCGACGGCGTCGAATTCCAGCTCGTCGGCCTCGTCCCAAGCCCCCGGGCCACCCGCGCCGAGCAGCGACCGGGTGATCGCCTGGGACTCGGACAGCATCTCGTCCAGAGCCTGGGCCAGGTCGTCGTCGGTGGCGTCCCGGTCGTCCTCCGCGGCGATCAGCACCGCCCGGCGGACCAGCTCCTTCGCGAACGAGGCCGTGGTGCCCTCGGCCCGCGCGGCGGCGTCGTCCAACGCGTCCGCGCTGAACGGGACGCTGCGCGCGTAGAGGGCGATCAGCTGCCTGCGCGCCGACTCGTCCGGCAGCGGCACCTCGATCGCCAGGTCGATCCGTCCCGGACGCTGGGCGAGCGCCGGCTCGAGCACCGCGACCCGGTTCGTCGTCAGCAGGAACGCGACGTCGGCGTCGTCACTCAGGCCGTCCAGCGCCTCCAGCACCGCGAACAGCAGCGGCTGCTCCCCGGCGAAGTGGTCGCGGCTCTCGGCGACGAGGTCGCAGTCCTCCAGCACCACCAGCGCCGGTTCCAGCGCCCGAGCCATCTGGGCGGCCTCGGACACGTACGCGATCGACGGCCCCGCGAGCAGCACGACGGTCAGCTCCGGCAGCGCGCCGACGAGGAACCGGACGGTGTGCGTCTTGCCGGTGCCGGGCGGGCCGTGCAGGAGCAGGCCGCGCTTGAGATGCTGCCCGGCGGCGCGCAGCCGGTCACGGTGGTGCGCGACGCCGGCGATGTGCCGCCGCACCCGCTCCAGGACCCCGGCCGGGAGCACGATCTCGTCCGGCGTCAGCGTGGGACGGCGGTGGAACGTCACGCCGCCGACGCCGGCCTCGTACTCCGAGCCACCCAGCGAGAGCACCTGCCCGCGGAACACCGAGCGGCGGCGCATCTCCTCGCGCACCGCGACGATGAGCCGCGTCGCGACGTCGTCGCCCGGGGTCAGCACCTCGATCCGCGCGGTCGGATCGCCGTACCGCGGATCGGGGCCGCGCTGCAGCACGGCGACCGGCGTGCCGTCGAACGTGAACAGCCGCAGACCGAACGAGACCGCCTGGCGGGTGTCGTCCGGCCCGGTCGCCAGGTTGACGTAGTCCACGGGGCCGAGCGGGAACTGCCCGAACCGCCCGGCCGACTCCAGGATCTCACTGAGCGCGTTGTGCCGCCGCTGCTCACCGCCCCCGATGCCGACCAGCGTCCCGTCGCCGGACTGCTCCTGGATCGCGGCGAGCGCGAGGTCCACGTTGACGAAGACGTGTCCCGGCAGGTCCTCGGTGACGACCGGGAGCGTGCGGGGATCCACGCCGAGGTGCTCCTGCAGCGTCGGCATCAGCGCCGGACCGTCCGCGGGCCGGGTGCCCCGTTCGGAGTGGACGACCTCCTCGAGGAACACGCGGAACGCGTCGACGAAACCGGCTGTGCGCTCGTCCATCCCCACCCCCGTGTGGCGTATGAATTACGGACAGTAGCGGACAATCGACTGGTCGCGCGGGTGGTTTCTGGCCGAGTACCGACCGCAACAACGAATCACGAGTCGGTGAGCGGCGCTCTGCCGTGCAGGGCGGCACGGCGGCCCCGGATGACGGCCTGAGCTCGGTCGGCGATCTGGAGCTTGCGGAAGATGCTGGTGATGTGGTTGCCGACAGTGCGTTCGCTGATGAAGAGTCGGCTGGCGATGTCGTGGTTGCGCAATCCGCTGGCGATCAGGCCGAGCACTTCCTGCTCGCGTGGGGTGAGACGGGCGATCTCGGGGTCGCGGGCGTCCGATGCTTCGCGAGGAGCTGTGTCGGCGGCGAGGTGGTCGAGTACGCGTTGGGCGACGGCCTCGCCGAGTAGTGCCTCGCCGCGTGCGACTGCCCGGACGGCTCGCAGCAGGGAGCCCCGCTCGGCGCCCTTGACGACGTAGCCACGGGCACCCGCGCGGATCGCGGCAAGGACGGATTCGTCGTCGTCGAGCATCGTCAGGACGATGACCTTAGCGGGTGGATCCTCGGCAGTGAGCGAGCGCGTGGCGGTGATGCCGTCAAGCGCGGGCATATGCAGGTCCATCAGGATGATGTCAGGGCCGAGCTCGCGTGCGAGCCGGATCGCGTCATGGCCGGTCGCTCCTTGGCCGACGAGGTCGATGTCGTCGGTGTGGGAGACGAGGCTGGCCACTCCTTCGCGGAAGAGCGGGTGGTCGTCGATGACGACCAGCCGGATCGGGGTACCGGGTCGATCGTCCATCATGGCTCCGGATTCGTCGGCACGGTCAAGCTGAGTCGGGTGCCACCACCCGGTCGACTGTCGAGGGTGACCGCTCCGCCGACCGACGCGGCCCGGTCGCGCATGCCGCGAAGCCCGGTGCCGTCGCCTGCGCCTTGCTTGAAGCCTGCTCCGTCGTCGTCGACCCTGAGGTGCAGTCGGGCGTCCTCGTTCCACATCGCCACGTCGACCGAGGTGGCGTGGGCGTGTTTGACGACGTTGGTCAACGCTTCCTGGGCGACCCGGAAGATCGTGATCTGCACGGCGGCCGAGGGAGAGCCGACGGCGGCGCCGGTGAACCGCGCGGCCACGCCGGTGTCGCGTCCGAACTGCAGCACGTGTTGATTGAGGGCGGCCACCAGGCCCAGTTGGTCAAGCGTGGGTGGGCGCAGGCCGTACACCAAGCGCCGCACGTCGGAGCCCGCCTCACCGACGAGTTCGTCGATGCGGCCGAGTTCGTGCCGTAACCAGGCCGGCACCGGGGTGCCGGGGTCCAGGCAGGTCTCCAAGTGGAGCCGGATCGCGGCCAGCGTCGGGCCAAGCCCGTCGTGCAGGTCGCCCTGAATGCGCCGCCGTTCCTGCTCCTGCGTCGTGACCAGCCGCTGCTGCGAACGTCGCAGCTCCTCCAGGCTGCGACGCAACGCGGTGGTGAGCCGGTCGGCGTGCACGACGGCGCCGGTGTGGCGGGCGAGTTGGGCCAGCGCGCGGCGGTCGGGATCCGACCAGCTTTCCCCTGCCCGCCGGGGAGCGGCACACAACACGCCGACGAGTTCCCCGGCGTGGCGGAGTGGGAAGGCGAGGGTCACGCCGGCGGTGTCCAGGGCCGTACCGAAGGTGCCCGCGGAGCGTAACTCCGGCAACTCGAGCGGCCTGGTCGCCCTACGGAACAGGTCTTCGGCCACCGCGTCGGCGACCTCGATCCCGGGGGAGGGAGCGAAGCGGCCGGCAGCCAGGCGCAGGACGTCGCCGTCGACCTGCCAAATCGACACGTGCGGCAGTCGGAGCGCCTGCGCCACGGTGTCGACGACGGTCGGCAGTACCGCGGCGGGTTCGGGCGTCGTGGCGAGCCGGTCCGCGAGCCGGGATACCACCTCGTGCGGTTCGTCCCGGTCGCCATAGAGGAGTCTGTTCACTGCGCGCTGCAACCGCTCCCGCAATGGATGGAACGCGACCGCGACGATCCCGGTTGCGACCAGGGCCACCGGCCACCGGGCACGCCCCTGCAAGATCGCGGACAACGAGCCGACCACGGCGATGTATCCGATGACGACGGCGACGGTCAGTAGGCCGTAGACCAACGTCCGGTGAATGATGACGTCTATGTCGTACAGCCGGTGACGCAGGACGGCGACCCCGACCGCGGCACACATCGCGAGCATGGGAACCGTCAACAGAAGCGCGCCCCACACGCCTGGTGCCGTGATGTTCGCCAGGCCGAGGGTCGCGAACGGAATCCCCACCAATAGCGCCGCGAACGCCACCCACCGGATCTGCAGCCGCACCAGCGCCGATCCTGCCCGGTATCGCACCACGAGCGAGACGATCGAGGCCAGGACGGCCAGCAGTAGCACGAGCACCGAGACGGAGAGCAGCGGTGCCCCGATTCCGCTCAGCCGGCCGCCCAGCAGTGTCCACCGGTCGACCGGCGCGACGCTCGACGATCCCGGCATCAGCCCGACGGCGACGCAACTTCCGGCGCCGGCGCTCAGCACCACGGGGGTGAGTGCCCTCCACCGGGAAGAGGGCACTCTGCCGTCCGGGAACAGCAGCAGCACGAACGGCATCGACGCCACCGCGATGCACCACCCGAGGTCGCCCAGCGTTCCCACCACGGGCGCGGCCGGCCAAGCACCGCCCAGCGCCAGTCCGTAAGTGACATAGGAGCCGGCGAAGACCACCGCGCCCCAGCCCAATCCCGCCGCACCCCAGAGTGCGGCGTAGAACGGGTCCGCTCGGTGGGCGGTCAACAGCAGAGCGAGGACCGGGAAGCCGGCCAACCCGAGGAGCTGAATCACCGCCACGTCGGGCGACATCGCGCCGGCGGGCACCGGCAGGCGCCATCGCAACAGGGTGAACGCGATTGCCGTCGCCATCAGTGCCGCTGCCGCCGCGCACAGCAGCAGGCTCACTCGACGCCAGAAGGAACGGTCCACGTCGCCGCCCTATGCTTCGCTTCGTACCCAGGGTACGCCCCGTCAGCCGGTCACCGCGGAGGCAGCCACCGGCCGTTGCAGCCGCAGGCCGTCCACTGCCAGGACCGCGAGTCCGAGGTAGACCGGGATCTCGGCGATGGCCGCATGCACCGGGAACCAGTCGACCGCGCTCAACGCCACCACGACGACGATCATCGGCAGACCGAGAGCCAGCAGCGCAGCTCCCAGGCGGCTGCAGTCGGTGCGGCGCCAAAGCCCGACACCGCCTACGAGGCCGGTGACGAACATGCCCAGGAAGCACACGCTACCGACCGCTCCGAGGACCGCCGCGTTCTCGGCCAGCCCAGGAATTGAGACCACGGCGAAGCCGGCCAGCAGACTCGCGAAGGTGAACAGCCCCACGCGTCCGGATGCGCTCAGCCGGGGCCGGTACCGGTCGGCGACGGCCAGTGCTCCGGCGAACATCAGCGCGAAGCCGACGGCGTGCAGCGCGTCAACGACTGTCTCGTGACGCTCCACCAGCTTCCCGCCCATCGCGTAGTCCACGCCCGCGACCACCGAGACCAGCAGGCCTCCCAGCCCTCCGGCGATCTCCGTCGCACGGTTGTCCAGTTCCATGGCGCGCCTCCTTCGGCCTCGCCGCGGGTCCGTCCCGCGGAGCCGACGCCAGTGCGCCACGTCCACCGGCATCCCGTCATGAGTGCGTACCTGCATCTGCGCCCCCAAAAGCACTAGGGGTCGCGTCAGTGATCACTGCGGCACCTCTGGAATCCTGAGCCAGTCGGCCGGACAGTGGCACCCATGGATGTTCTCAGTGCGGTCATTGGTGTCTCAGGTGTCGTGGGTGCTCTCGGAGGCGTGTTCCTCGGCGGCCGGCTCTCCGAGCGCCGCGACCGGTTCCTGCTGCGCGCCACCCAGGAGCGGGAGGAGCGTCGCGAACGGTTGGACGCCTGCATCGAGTTCCTGGCGTCGTTCCGCCGGTACCGGGCGATGCTCTTGACCGAGGACCCGGAGGTGGAGCTTCCGCCCGGGCGCCCGGCCGGCGCCGAGGTCGCGTTCATCAAGAACTCACGCGAGTACTCGGACGCCGCCCAGGGCGCCACCGCACGCCTCCTGCTCGTCGAGGGAGGGGAGTCGGCGGTGGTCCTCGCGGCGCAACGCGTCTCGGCGAGCCTCCACCAGTTGGCGGTCGCCCGGGGGCGGCAAGGGCCGGGGGCCTTACCGGACGACGTCGTCGAGCGGAGCCGGCACGCCGAGCAGGAGTTCGCCCGGGTGGTGCAGGCGGAGCTGCACGGCCGCCGCTGAGCACCTCACTGCCAGTCCACGACCGGCCAGAGTCGAATGGCCCCGTCCCGGGCCGCGACCGCGAGCGTCCGGCCGTCGAGCGAGTACGCCAGCGACGTCACCGGTGAATTGCCGGTGATGACGTGTACGTCCCGGCCGGTGCTGACGTCGTGGATCGTGACGTCGCCCGCGCTGTCACCGGACGCGATGCTGTTGCGCAGCAACGGGTTGAACGCCAGCGCGGTGAGGTCGGCCGGCCCGCTGAACTCGCGGACCAGCGAGCCGTTGCTGGAGTCCCACACGCGCAGCGTCCCGCCCGGGTGGCCGGTCACCAGCGTCTTCGGGGTCAGCGGATCGAACGCGAGGGAGACGACGCGGCCGAGCTGGCCGCGCAGGGTCTGGACCGGCTTTCCGTTGCTGCTGTCCCAGATCGTGACGCGGCCGTCGCCGGTGCTGGTGGCGAGCGTGTTGCGGGTCAGCCCGTCGAACGCCATCGAGGTGACCAGCGACGTCGGCGGGCGGAACGTGCCGAGGCGGGCGCGGCTCACCACGTTCCACAGCGTCACGGCCCCGGACGAATCCGCCACGGCCAGGACGTGCCGGCTGTACGGGTCGAAGGCGAGCGCGGTCACGCGGCCGTTGCGCCGCGAACCGACGCTGGACGTCGGTCGACCCGTCGCGGTGTCGTAGATCCGGACCAGCCCGTCCGCCCCGCCCACCGCGACGGCGTCCGGATTGAGCGGGTCGAGCGCGGCGGCCGTCGTCGGTACCTGGGCCGACGTCAGGACGCGCGTCGCCCGCCGGGTAGTGGTGTTCCAGACCCGGACGCTTCCGGGGCCGGCCGCGAGCAGCGCGTCCGGCGTCAGACGCGCGAAACTCACCACGGTGACGCTGCCGGGCTCGCCGTCGAGGATCGGCACGCCGCCCGGGTCCGGCGAGCGCAGCGCCAGTGTCAGCGTGAGAGCGACCGCCAGCGCGACGGCGACGACGCCCGCGAGAAGCCAGCGGCGGCGACGCGGCCGTCCGGCTGAGCCGCCGCCGGGACCGCTGCCGGGACCGTCGCCGGGACCGTCGGACGGCGGTTCCTTCGTCGGGCCCGCTGCCGGCTGGACGTCCGGGTCCGCAGACCGCTCGGCCGCCGGGGCCCGAACGGCCGCCGAAGCGCGGACCGGCGCCGCGTCGGGCCCCGACGACCCGGACGGCCCTGGTGACGCCGGGCCGCCCCGGGTCGTCCCGGTCGCTCGCGCCTCGGTGACTTCGTGCTGGGTCCGCTCCCACTGCAACCGCCAGAACGTGGGGTCGCCGCCGCACGCGCGGACGTAGGCCTCGACCGTCTCCCACCGCGGGAACTGGTCCCCGCCGGAGGCCTCGGACAGCGCCGTGCGGGAGCGGCCCGTGGCGCGCGCCATCGCGGCGAACGTGGGTCGGCCGGCCTCTTCGCGGAGCTTGCGGAGCCGGGCGGCGAACGCCTGGATCGGCCCGTCAGCGGGATCCACTGTGCGTTCCGATCGTCCCACGCCACTCAGCGTCGAATAAACCGTCGCGCTGTGCAATAGACCGTCGTCGAGCCGACACCGCCGTTCGGTCCGGTACGACAGGGTTCAAGGAGCCCGGGCGCGGCTGCCGAGGAGGGGACGGCAGCCGCGCCCATCGTTGTCGGCGCTGCGGCCGCAGCGCCATTCCCTCCCAGGTAATCGACGGGCCGCACGCGCGGCGGCACCCTCGTGGGTGGAACGACACCGACGCAGGGAGGCCATGATGACCATTGCTACTCCGATCGCGACCGACCGCCTGCTCCGCCTGGCTCTCCGCATCGACGGGGTGGCGTCCGGCGCCCTCGGGGTGGGCCTGCTGGCGCTCGCCGGGGTGGCCGAGGACCGATTGGGAGCGTCGACGGCGCTGACCGTGTCCGTCGGGATCTTCCTGGTGCTTTTCGGCGCGGCGCTGGTCCTGCTCGCTGCTCGGCCGCGTATCCCTCCGGCCGCCGTGTGGGTGATCATCATCGGCAACCTCGGCTGGGTGGCCGAGAGCGTGATCCTCGCGGTGAGCGACGACCTGACCGGTCTCGGGGTGGCGCTCACGCTGGCGCAGGCGGCGGCGGTTCTCGTCTTCGCCGACCTGGAGTACGCCGGCTTGCGCCGTGCGATGCGTCGGTAGCTGGGCGCGGCGCCGGGCGCCCTCGCGGGAAACCGCAGACCGCAGGGGTCAGGACCGGCCGACCGTCGGGAACGCACGATCGAACTCTTCGAGCTGCCCCAGCCACCCCGCCAGGTACGTCTGGTCGAACTGGCGCAGCTCGAAGATCAGCTGGTTGCCGCCAGCGGGGTCGTCGAGAACCTCCCCGGTGACCGTCAGCCGCCCGCTCGGCTCGCAGGTGACCGTCAGCTCGATCCAGTGCTCCAGCGTCCCGAGTACCGCGCTGCCGGAGAGCGTCTCGTCGAGGCGTCGCAGCTCCGCCGCGAAGCGCTGCAGGTCGTCGGTGCGGAGGTCCGCGTCGAGGTCCGCGGTGAAGCGTCCGACCCGGACCTGGATCCGGGTGTGGAGCCAGTTCCCGTCCCAGTAGTCCGACACATCTGGCCACACGCGGCCGGACACCAGGATCGCGACGTGCTCGGCGTCGAGCGAGCCGATCACGAGGTTGCGCCCCACCACCTGATTCTCGCAGGTGGCGGGCTCCGGCCGACGACGGGCTAGCGCGGCACGCCGGTGTCGTACGCGTGCTGGGCTTCGGTGACCGACTCGATGTGGGTCTCGGCCCACTCCTTGATCGCCGCCATGAGCGGCAGCAGGCTCCGGCCGAGCGGTGTCAGCTCGTAGTCGACCCGCACCGGTACCGACGCCGTCACGGTCCGGGTCAGCAGCCCGTCGCGCTCCATCGTCCGCAGTGTCTGGGTCAGCATCTTCTGGCTGACCCCGGCGATCAGACGGTTGAGGTCGCTGTACCGGCGCGGCCCGTCGGCCAGCCCGGTGAGGATCAGGCTCACCCACTTGTCGCTGAGCCGGTCGAGCAGCCGCCGGGCCGGGCACTCGGCGAGATAGGCGTCGTACGCCGCCTTCTCGTCGGTCCGTCGTTGGGCCTCGGTTCGAGTTGCCATGGCCTACTCCGTGGTGCGGTACCTACTCGGAAGTGCGTACTTCCCGCTAGAGAGTAGCTCTCCATACGGTCGTCCTATGAGAGCAGTCGTGGTGCACCGCTTCGGCGGACCTGAGGTCCTGCAACTCGTCGACGTACCGGATCCGGAGCCGGGGCCGGGGCAAGTTCGCATCGCCGTGGCCGCAGCCGCGGTCAACCCGGTCGACGTCGCGACCCGGTCGGGCGCCCTCACCGACGCCGGTCTGATGCCGCCGCCACGCGGAGCGATGGGCATCGGCTGGGACGTCGCGGGCGTGATCGACGCGGTCGGCGCCCAGATCACGGGCTTCGCACCCGGCGACCGGGTGGTCGGCCTGTCCGACCGGCTGGCGCTGCCGGTCAAGGCACAGGCCGACTACGTCGTGTTGGACGCCGACGCGGTCGGTCACGTGCCGGACGGTACCGACCTCGTCGCGGCGGCGACCCTGCCGCTCAACAGCCTCACCGCCGCTCAGGCACTCGACCTCGCCGCGTTCCGGCCGGGATCGACGCTGCTGGTGACCGGTGCGGCCGGAGGCGTGGGAGGGTACGCGGTCGAGTTGGCCGCCCGGGCCGGCGTCCAGGTCGTCGCCGTCGCCAACGTGTCGGACGAGGAGGTGCTGCGTGACCTCGGCGCCGCGCACGTCGTCCCGCGCGACGCCGACCTGGCGTCGGTCGTCCGGGCGATCGTGCCCGGCGGAGTCGACGCCGCGATCGACGCCGCGCACCTCGGTGTCACCGCACTCGACGCCGTCCGCGGTGGTGGATGCCTGGTGGCGGTCCTTGGCGGTGCCCCCGTGCCGCTGCGCGGGATCCGGGTCGCGAACGTCTGGATCCGCGCCGACGGGACGCGGCTGACGGCGCTTGCCGCGCAGCGCCTCCACCTGCGGGTCGCTGATGTCCTGCCGCTGGAGAGCGTCGCCGAGGCGCATCGACGGTTGGCCAAGGGCTCCCTACGCGGACGCCTGGTGCTCTGCCCCTAGGCCTGGACTCCGCATCGCC